>DRJC01000221.1 GCA_011052365.1 Ignavibacteria bacterium | reverse complement strand
AGCTGATAAAGAGCTGATTAGAATGATGGAGGAAGTTGATTATATTATAACAGGGGAAGGCTTTTTTGATAAGACTTCGCTTTTGGGCAAGGGAGCAAGTACAATCATTAAAATATCAAATGAATTGAACAAAGATGTATTTTTATGTTGTGGTAAAATTGAAAAAGATGCCGTTAAAATATTAGGTAAAAATATTTTTCCGGTAGAAATGAACGAAATAACAATTGACAATAAATACAAAAAATACTTTGAAGAAGAGGTGAAAATAGCCTGTGAGAAAATTATAAATCTAATTTCCGATTAGATAGAATCATCAATTTAAATTTTATTAAATTGCAATAATTAATTAAGAAATTCTACAATGAAAATTTTCAAAAATGAAACAATACTTAGATTTAGTTAAGCTCGTACTTGACGAAGGAATAAGAAAGAAAAATAGAACTGGAATCGATACTATTTCATATTTCGGTGCATTTTACAAGGTAGATCTGTCAGAAGGATTTCCTCTTCTTACGACAAAACAAATGTATTGGAATTCTCTTTTGCACGAGATGCTTTGGTATCTTTCGGGCGAAGACCATATCAGGAATTTAAGAAACAAAACCAAAATATGGGATGCTTGGGCTGACGAAGACGGTAATCTTGATACGGCTTACGGACATTACTGGAGGCATTTCCCAAGTGCATCTAAAAATGAAAAAGGAGAATGGGAAGTAAAAGAAATTGACCAAATTCAGTATGTAATTGACGAAATTAGGAAAAACCCGAACAGCAGAAGACTGGTTGTAACAGCTTGGGAACCGGGGAATGCAATTTCAAGCAAACTTCCTCCTTGTCATTATACTTATACGTTTAATGTTTCAAACGGTAAACTAAATTGCCATTTAACACAGCGTTCCGGTGATGTTGCGCTCGGTATTCCTTTTAATCTTGCAGCATATTCACTTTTGACTAATATTATTGCGCAGGAAGTTGATTTGGAATTAGGCTTTTTTGCACACACAATAATTGATGCACACATTTATTTTGCCGAAGAAGGTTCGCCTAATGAGAAATACGACCACAGCCGTGGATTATTGGAGCAACTTAAAAGAGAGCCGCTGACTTTACCCAAATTAAAAATTGCAAAGAAACCTATTGATGAGTTGATATTTGAAGATTTTGAACTTACAAATTACAGGCATCACGGTAAGATAAAATTTGAGGTTGCCGTTTGAGAAAAATTATTATTTCCGCAGTTGCTAAAAATGGTGTAATCGGTCTCGGCTCGGTGACGAAGCCCGACAGAAAAAAAAATGGTGATCTACCCTGGCACATCAGCGAAGAATTTCGTCATTTTAAGCAAACGACTTTGGGATATCCGATTATTATGGGCAGAAAATCTTTTGATGCACTTGGAAAACCTTTACCGAAGCGGGAGAATATTGTAATTTCAAGGAACCGTGGACTTGTTTATCCTTTTAATGATATAAAAATATTTAATAGTTTAAATAAAGCGTTTGAGTACTGCGAAGAAAAACAATATGAAAAAATATTTGTTATCGGCGGCGGACAAATTTATGCACAAGCTATTAACCAGGTTGACGAAATGATAATTTCTAAATTAGATTTTGATGCAGAGGGTGAAGTCTTTTTTCCAGCATTTGATGAACATGAATGGGAAATTGTAAAAAGAGATAAGAGGGAACAATTTGAAATTTTTTGGTATAAAAGAAAGTAATGTCATTAATTAAAATTTTACCCGAAAATATAGTCAGTAAAATTGCAGCCGGTGAGGTTGTGCAACGCCCTGAATCCGTTGTGAAAGAACTAATGGAAAACGCCATAGATTCCGGTGCAAAAAATATTGATGTGTTTATTAAAAATGCCGGTAAATTATTAATCCAGGTTTGCGATGACGGAACCGGAATGACGGAAGAGGATGCAATTCTTTCAGTACAAAAACACGCAACAAGTAAAATATTTAATTTTGATGACCTTAACTCTTTAAACACACTCGGATTCAGAGGTGAAGCATTAAGCTCAATTGCAGCCGTAAGTCAATTGGAAATTAAAACACAGACAAAGGATGAAGAACTCGGTACGTTAGTCAAGGTAAGCAATAACGGAGAAATATCTTCTGAGAAAGGTTCTTTCGTAAAAGGAACATCTATTACCGTTAAAAATCTTTTTTATAATGTTCCGGCAAGAAGAAAATTTCTAAAGACAAATCAAACCGAGTTCAGGCATATAAGCAATACATTTAAAAAGATTGCCTTAGGTAACAGCGGGATCTCATTCAAGTTCTATAATGGAAATGACATAATTCTTGATTTCAAATCCGGCGATTTATCAAAAAGAATTCAGCAGGTCTTTGCCGACAATATGACGGATGCGCTAATTCCGATTGAAGAAAAAACGGATATTATTTCTATTTCAGGCTATACAGGGAAACCTGCAATGCTGAAAAGCTGTAAAGGTGATCAGTACATTTTTATTAATAACAGGTACGTGGTAAATAGGCAGATAAACCATGCAGTTTTTACTGCGTACGAATCTATTCTTCAGAAAGGAGATTATCCTTTTTTCGTACTTTTCTTAGATATCGAGCCAGATAAAATTGACGTAAATATTCATCCTTCAAAGATGGAAGTGAAATTTGAAGATGAGAGAAGTATTTACAATTTGCTTTTGGCTGTTATCAGGAAAAGTTTAGGAATTCAGAATTTAGTTTATAATGAAGCGGAAGCCGAAACTGTTGTTGATTATAAAGCTGCTGCTTTGAGCGGAACAAATTTTAATAATTCATTTAATCCGGAAAAAGAAAGGAATAGACAGTATAATTTTAATAACACAAAATATTCTGATGTAGAATTGGACAAACTGTTCGGCAATATTCAAAACGATTCTTTAGGTGACACAAATCCGCAATTTATTGATGATCCTTTTTCGCAGCCTGTTCAAAAGGAATTTTTACATAAAGTGAATGATGTTGACGAAGATGAAAAAGAAAAGGGAAGTTCATCATTTATTTTTCAGCTTCACGAAAAATATATTTTATCGCAGATTAAAAACGGGCTGATAGTAATTGATCAGAATGCCGCACACAAGAGAATTTTATTTGAGAGAGCTTTTCATCAATTAAAAACGGGACTCCCACTATCCCAGCAATTGTTGTTTCCTCGTAAGTTGGCACTTGAAAGAGGTAAATATGATCTATTGAAAGAAATTTTAAACTTGCTAATAAATTTGGGATTTTCCATATCATTTTTACGGGGTAATAATATTGAAATTAGAGGAGTTCCCGAAGATGTAAAATACGGAAAAGAAGAAGAAATATTGTTTGAAATACTCAATAAATATTCAGAGATAAAAAATAAAGATGAGAATAAAAACGAGGAAAATTTAGCAAAGATTTATGCAGAATCAGCTGCTATGAAAGAGAATACAAAATTAAACGAAAAAGAAATGCGATCACTTATAAATCATCTTTTTTCATCTTCGAATCCTTATATTTGTCCGAACGGAAGACCGACACTAATAAAAATATCTTTAACTGAATTCAGTAGAAGATTCGGAAATACAAATTGATAATTATTATTACACCTAACTAAATTTGATTTAATT
>DRJC01000220.1 GCA_011052365.1 Ignavibacteria bacterium | reverse complement strand
GGGGAAGAAAATCTGTAGATCCGCCGTCAGGTGCGCTGCCGTGTTTCGGTCCGGCTTGACCAAATCTTGCAAGATCCTGCGCAACGGAAAAGTCGCAAGCCATTCCTATTTCCTGTCCGCCACCTATTCTCATTCCGTTAACTCTGTTTATAACCGGCTTGTCGCACATTAAAATGGAAGAAACCATATCATTAAAAAGCCGCATATATTGTTTGTATTCCTGGGGATTACCGGCGTAATATTCGGCATATTCTTTTGTGTTTCCGCCGGTACAGAATGCTTTGTTACCAACGGCTGTAAAAACAACGGCAACTACGCTTCTGTCATTTGAAGCTTCTCTGAATGCCAATATAATTTCTTTTACCGCCTGAGTTGTGTAAGAATTATATTGTCTCGGGTTATTTAAAATTATCCAGCTATTGTAAAGACCTTCTACGGGTTCACCGTTTTTGTCCAGACAAGGGTGTTTTTCAAACAGAATTTCTTCGAATTCCGTTTTAACTAAGTTATGATCTTTTAACATATTTTTACCATTGTTGTTTATTATAAATAATCAGTAGCGTCCGATAAAAAAGGAAAAATAAAGTGGGGAAAAGCAGATGCTATTCCTCTAAAACAGTTAATTCTACATATCCGATAACAAACAAAATTAACAATAAGAAATATAAGAAAATTTAGTGAACAGCCCATAATAAGACAAATATTAAAATTCATCAATCAGACAATAATTTAATTTTTAATTGTGATAAATCCGTCGGTTGAAAGCTCTTCATCCGGTATTTCCTTTTTACTGCTTTATTTGAACCTACATAACAGAAAAATAATATTATAATAGTATTGTTAAATACCTATCAATATAGTATATTACAGTTATAATATAATAGCTTTTAAAAATGTTATGGATTCATTAGTATTAAAATCTTTAATAGTCACACATAAAGAGCGATTTTTAAGTGATAAGGAACTTATATATCGTGAAATACTTGATGATATTGAGCAAATAATAAATTCACGCGAAGTATTATTTATTTCCGGTATTAGAAGAAGCGGAAAATCGAGTTTGATGGCTCTAATTGCAAAGTATCTTTTAGAGCAAAGGGAAATCGAAAAAGAAAACATCTTTTTTATCAACTTTGAAGATGAACGATTTTTGAAATTCACAGTCGATGATTTTGAAAAGTTGTATCAATTATATCAAGAATTAGAGAGTCCGAAAGGAAAGAAATATTTATTTTTTGATGAAATACAAAATGTTGCGAAATGGGAACGATGGATAAACCGTTTATATGAATTTGAAGATGTGAAAATATTTATTACCGGTTCGAATGCATCGCTAATTAGTTCTTCAATATCAACTTCATTAACAGGACGTAATAGGCAAATAAATCTTTACCCTTTTTCTTTCAAAGAATTTTTACTTTTAAATGGCAAAATATTTACTCAGAAGGATTTATTTTTATCTGAGAATCAGATTGAAATAAAAAGGTCATTTGAAAATTATATTAATTTAGGCGGTTTTCCCGAAGTAGCAAAGAATAAAGATGTTATGCTTGCGGACCAGTATTTTAAAGATATTATTTACCGTGATGTTATCTCAAATTATAATTTAAGGAATATAAAAGAGATAAGGGAACTTTGCCTTTTTATAATAACCAATTCCGGCTCTCTTGCAAGCTACGAAATTCTTCGTAAAACTATTCAAGCAAAAAACGCAACTACCATTAAAAACTATCTAAATATTTTAGAGAGTGTTTATTTAATCAACCCGCTTTCGAGATATGATTTTTCGATTAAAAAACAGATTTACAATCCGAATAAATATTACATTTCGGACTTGGGTTTTTACCACGCAATTGGTTTTAAATTTTCAGAGAATATAGGAAGAATACTTGAGAACATTGTGTTTGAACAGCTTATAAGAAAAAACACTGAGGTGTTTTATTGGAAATCCGCTGCAGGAAAAGAAGTAGATTTTGTTATAAAAAAACAGATGAAATTAACATCTGCATATCAGGTAACTTATTCATTAACGCCTGAAAACACGGAAAGAGAAACAGGGAATCTACTTACACTATCAAAAGAGGTGGGTAAACTTGAACGTTTTATTTTAACTTACGACCAAGAAGAAATAATTGATGATGAATACGGTAAAATAAAAGTTCTGCCTGTATGGAAATGGCTTTTGGATTTATGATTTATTATTGATGAATTATAATTGTTTTGGAATTATACACAGCATCCTTTGGTGGATTTTTTTAAGCAACGATTAACATTTCTCAGCGAGGCAAGAAAAATATTATTAATCGGGAACCAAAACTGAACGTTTGATGTATTTGTGTTCCAAAGTGTTTTTAAATACCTCGTTTATTTTTGATAAAGGAAATGTTTCAACAAACTGTGAAATATTCAATTTACCGGTATCAATTAAATTAACAACTTCAGGATATAGTTCCGGTTTACATCCCCAGGTACCGACAAGCTTTGCATCAAATGCCATTAAATTGCTTAATCTCACTTCAAGTTTATCTAAAGTAAATCCCACAATCGATAATGTGGCTGCAAAACTTAGAAGAGCAAAAGCCAACTCCTGTCCTGCTTTTGTACCGGACATTTCATAAATCTTCCAACAATATTTTGAAGCACCCAATGATTTTGAAATTTCCCTTACTTTTGATTTTATTGATTTAATATCAAGATTTTTAATGTTGAATATTTCGTCCACACCGTTTTCTTTGGCAATGTTCAGCTTATTGTCGTCAATATCCAATGCAAGTACTTTTGCACCGAAAATTTTTGCCAACAAAGCACAGTAAATTCCTACTCCGCCTACGCCTATTACTACGGCAAAATCTCCTTGTTCCAATTCCGATTTTTTTATTACTTGATACGGAGTAGTTACTGCATCAGCTATAACTGCTAATTGTGAAAGAGAAGATCTGTCTAAAATGCTTTCCGGCAAAACGCAAAGTTGTTGATACGGTACTTTTATGTGAGAAGCAAAACCACCGTTAAAATCGTTGCCGGGCATTAGCTGATCCTGACAAATATTCCCTCTTCCTTTTTTACATAGTTCGCATTTTCCACAGGGCAGAACAGCAGGAATTATTACGTTTTTCCCGATCCAATTTTCCGGACCGTCAATTACAGTACCGCTTATCTCATGTCCCAGTGTTAACGGAAGCGGGTGTTTGGTTTTTACACCGTGATGCCAGAAGCTTATATCGGTATGGCAGACTCCACAACCGGAAACTTTTACAAGAACTTCATTTTCATTTAGAGAAGGCAAATCACTTTCAGTATATTTAAACTCTGCTCCTTGTTCTGTCATTTGCCACGAAGAAAGTATGTTTTCTTTCATAATTTTTTACACCTTTGAGTCCACTCCGAAGAGTTAAAAACCTTGAAGGTCGCTTTGTTTTTGACCTTCAAGGTT
>DRJC01000219.1 GCA_011052365.1 Ignavibacteria bacterium | reverse complement strand
TTTTATTAAAAAGATTACATTAATTTCAAACTCTTTGTTGGTTGATTTGTAATAAAATTATTCATTATCTCTATCATCACAAAAGCATCCATCCCACAAACCTCCAACAAATAATCTCATGTTTTAACAATATTTAAAGTGCTATTTTAAATGCGCTGTTTTAAATTTAAAAAGTTAACTCGTACTCCTCAATTTAATTTTTCTATAAGTTTTCTTTTTACTAATCCCCAAGCTATTTTAACATCATACTCAATCTCAGTTCTTAATAATGCAACAGTATCTCCGATAAAATCGGAGTCCAATATTTTATCTTCCATATTAGCTGCATATTCTTTCGAAGTAACTGACAAACCATCGTTAGACAAATACTCTTTAAATCCTTCTATGATTTTCATTGAATCCGGTTCTAATTTTTGATAAGCATAATAAAGATCAAATAGGTCTCTTCCTTTTCGTCTTTGATAAAGAGCGCGAAGCTTTGTACTTAAAAGTTCTTCTATGGAATATGAGGTTAACTTACAATTTTTTCTAAACCATTCGCTTTTTATATCATAAGCATAATGCTTGTAACCAAAAACCGCATAATGTTCTCGAGTATTTATCTCTATTTTCAATTTTAGTGTAACCACCGGTTCTGCTTCCGATTTAAACCGGTAGACTAATGTTGCGTTATGAATTGAAGCATTATATTTAGCTGTTCCAAGAAATTCAAGTTTTTCCCTTATAAGGGTTAGAATATCACCAATAGATCCCTTTTTGATTTGTACAAGGTCAATATCTTCCGAATATCGTGCTTGCGGTTTAAGGAACAGTTTATGAAGTGCCGTTCCGCCACGAAAGGCAAGCTGCTCTTTTAATTCACTATCGGAAAATATTTCAACTAATGCTCTTTCAATAACCAGATCTTGCTCAACCTGATAATCATTATTCCAAGGTGCATTCTTTTTCCATTGTGTAATATAGATTTTTGGAATCATACTAAAAGTCTGTATCTATCTTAAAGTTTTCTATTACTTTCCATTTGGGGTTAACAGCAACACCTTCTTTGCTTGCACTTGACTTTAACGGAACTCTAAACAACTTTTTATTTGAAAGAAAGTTGCCCACTATTTCTGCCAGGTTGTTGTTACCAACTACATTCTCCAGGATGTATCCTAATCTTTGAAGAGCTGCGTTTGATCTGCAATTAGGTAAAACATCTTTAAATCTTTTAACCTCCATTGTTTCGGTAAGTTCATAGATAATAGTTGCAGCCCTATTCAAACCACCGATTCTATTTTGAAAACAAATTAAATCAACTGCTGTTTGTTCAGGTGTGGATATTTTTATATATCCCGCACTATTTTTTTTATTTTCTATTTTGCTTTTTCCAAGGTTAGATTTAACAACGTAGTTTATTTTCAATCCTTCTTCTTGGGTTGAACGCATTGCCGGTTTATCAATTAAAACAAAATATTCTTGCGGCTGCTGGTGAGAAGCTCCATGATAAAAAGCTGCCGAGAGAAGTCCTACATAGTAAGGTCTGTTCAAATATTTGAACAAGGCATCAATAAACAATTCGGGTGGTAATATCTTTAGTCTTGAATATTCAGGGGGAATTATTACATA
Organism: Ignavibacteria bacterium; assembly: GCA_011052365.1. Taxonomy (GTDB): domain Bacteria; phylum Bacteroidota; class Ignavibacteria; order Ignavibacteriales; family Ignavibacteriaceae. The sequence goes on along the minus strand of DRJC01000219.1, from coordinate 6,082 downwards.
AAACCCTTTGTAAACAGAAAGTATTTTTGTTTTATTAACTAACCTGTTCAATGAAAATTTCAATGCGCTTTTATAATTGGCATTGAATCTTTTTCGAACTTCGTCAAGGGTAAAATATAATTTACCATCAACTTGTACTTCTTTGATAAAGTCTTCAATATAATTTTTCATTTTATTCTCTAATATTAAGAGTATTCGTTTGCGTAAAGTAGCGTAAAACACCAACTATTGCAAATGGTTACTCAAGATACTTTACACAAATAAGTATTTCCTGCATCTTCAAAGAATTAAAAGAAATGGAATTTGACAATATTATTGATGAGTTTGAATAATAAAGGTGTTTTAAAATATCTTATTAACATGGGTTAAAAAAACAAAAGCCCAAAAATATTAAATCTTTGGGCTTTTAACGAGCTGGTGAACGGACTCGAACCGCCGACCGGCTGATTACAAATCAGCTGCTCTACCAACTGAGCTACACCAGCAATAAAAAAAAATATGAACAGACTTTAAAGACCGGCTGATTATCCGTCAAATGTCGGACTGCTCTACCAACTGAGCTACACCAGCTTATATACTTAAATAATTTCAAAACTAACTGCTCCGCCTACGTTTTACTTCGGCGGATAAATCTACCAACTGCCTGTCCGGCGTAGCGAAGCGAAGACGGAAGCTACACCAGCAATAAAAAAATATGAACAAACTTTAAAAAGACCAACTCATTAGCTGTCAAATGCCGGACTATATCAACAAAAAATCAGACTTCAAAAGTAAAATAATTTTATATTCTTTGCAACAATAACTTTATATTTACAAGCAATTATTAATATTACATTTAAATATCATAATTATGAAACCAAAAAAAATTGAGATTAAAAATAATAACTTAGTTATCGAATGGAATGATAAATCAAAAAGCGCCGTATCGTTAAAATATTTACGCGATGAATGCCCCTGTGCAGGCTGTAAGGGTGAAACCGTGCTTTTTAAAACTTACAGATCTCCGGAAAGGAAAATCATTACTCCGGGTACGTACAAAATTAAGGATATAAAGATCGTTGGTGGGTATGCTATACAAATATTCTGGGAAGATGGTCACGATACGGGAATATATTCCTGGGCGTATTTACACGATTTAGAAAAAGGTCAGAATAATAATTCTCCTCAAAATTATAAAGACCTTTAATGACTTTAACCAAAGCACAAATAAAATCAATTGCAAACCTTGGATTGAAAAAGTTTAGAAATATTGAAAACAAATTTCTAATTGAAGGCGAAAGAGCAGTTCGGGATGGATTAAACTCCGATTATAATTACGAATTGATTTTGGTAACGAAGGAATATTTAGATAAAAATCCTAATTACTTAAAGGAAAACAAAAAAGTAGAAATCCTTAATAATAATGACTTCCAAAAAATATCCGGTACTGTAAATCCCCAGGGCATAGCGGCTGTTTTTTTAAAACCCGTACAAAATGAAAATTGGATGAATGAAATTAAAACCGATCTGGTTGTTTGTCTCGATTGTGTTACAGACCCTGGAAACGTAGGCACAATAATTCGTAATTGTGATTGGTTCGGAATAAGAGAAATTATTTTGGGTAATAGCTGTGCTGATTTATTCAATCCGAAAACTATTAGGGCAAGCATGGGAGCTATATTTAACACCAATGTTTTCAAGAGTAATAATTTAAGTGAAGATTTAAAAAACTTAAAAACAAAGAGCTATAAAATCATATCCGCAACTTTAGAAGGGAAAAATATTTTTGATTACAAGCAACGAGAAAAGTTAATAGTTATTTTAGGGAACGAAGCTAACGGGATAAGCAATGAAATATTAAATATTTCAGATGAGTTTGTAACCATACCCAAAAAAGGTGCTGCGGAATCATTGAATGTTGCTAATGCTTCTGCCGTGATTTTAGCGGAACTAACAAAAGAAATGTGAGGACTGTTTTTCAGTTAGATTTAACATCATACAAATTTTAATTACTATAAATTTATATTTATTATACACTACATCTTTAACAACTTAATGTGAAATAATGATTGATTTTTTGTACTCAATTGACCTCGCAGTTTTTTACTTTTTTAACCACACAATTTCAGTTGGCTTTTTAGATAAGTTTTTTGGATTTATTACAAACGTAAATAACTGGTATATAGTTTATGTTATCTTAATTTACATCAGTTATAAATACGGTGGAAAGAGAGGGAAAATCGCTGCTGTATTAACAATTTTTTTGATACTAGTCTCTGATCAATTCGGTGCAAGTTTTTTAAAACCTTTAATCCATAGGTTGCGCCCCTGTAATGCACTGACTGATGTTCTGACTCCATTGGGTTGTACGGGCAGTTTTTCTTTTCCCTCAAACCACGCATTGAATAATTTTGCAGCAGCAGTTTTCTTTTACAGGTTGTTCCCAAAACTTAAAACTGCTCTATTCGTAGTTGCATCACTTATAGCAATATCAAGGGTTTATCTCGGACTACATTACCCATCCGATATTGTAGGCGGGGCTTTAATCGGTGCAGGCATAGGATATCTTTTCTCAATTTTAGCACTAAAAATTGACGAATTTTTAAACAGAAAAACAAGGATAAAAGAAAGTGAATAAAATTAAAATCAGAAAGGCTACCGAGAAAGACACACCCCTGATTTATTCATTAATAAAAGGAATAGCAGAATACGAAAAACTTTCTAATAAAGTTACAGCAACTGAAGAAAAAATTCGTGAAACTTTATTCGGTGATAAAAGTTATGCCGAGGTCATTATTGCTGAGTATGAAAACGAACCTGTAGGACAAGCTCTTTTCTTTCACAATTATTCTACTTTTCTATCACAACCCGGAATCTATTTAGAAGACTTGTTTGTCAAACCCAAATTCAGAAATAAGGGAATAGGAAAAGAATTATTAAAATCACTTGTAGAAATAGCAAAAGAAAGAAACTGCGGAAGAGTTGAATGGATGGTTTTAAATTGGAATAAACCTGCTATTGATTTTTACAAAAGTTTAGGGGCTGTACCAATGGATAAATGGACAACCTACCGTTTAACTTCAGATAAATATGAAAATTTATTAAATGATTGATTTACAAATGAAAAAATCATAAGAATTAGAATTATTTATTTAATTAATATTTCTTTAAATTTATAAGTCTAATTCTAATCTTTTATAACTTAAACAAGGAATTTATGATCAAAAATTACAGAAGAGTTGTAGTAACAGGAATGGGTGCTGTTACCCCGATTGGGTTAACTGTTAACGATTTTTGGCAAGCAATGATGGATGGTAAAAGCGGTGCTGCTGCAATTACTAAATTTGATGCATCAAGACTTAAAACAAAATTCGCTTGTGAATTAAAAGGTTTTGATTCCGCCAATTATATGGAAAGAAAAGCAAGCAGAAGATTAGACCCTTATGCTCACTATGCCTTTGCAGCAAGTAAAATGGCGGTTGAAGACAGTAAACTGGACACAGAAAATTTAAGCGAAGACGAAAGAGCAAAAATCGGTGTTGTGTTTGGAAGCGGCATCGGCGGTATTAATACTTTTTATAATCAGTCAATTATAAATCACGAGCAGGGTCCTAATAGAATCTCTCCGTTCTTTATTCCTATGCTTATACCGGATATAGCCGCAGGCGTATTATCAATTCATTATGGTTTTAGAGGACCCAATTATTGTATAGTTTCCGCTTGTGCTACAGCTAATAATAATATGATTGATAGCTACATGCTAATCAGACAAGGTATTGCTGATGTAATGCTTACAGGCGGTGCTGATTCTACCGTTAATGAAATGGGAATTGGAGGCTTCAACGCTTCCCGTGCCTTGTCGGTGCGTAATGATTCTCCCGAGACAGCCAGCAGACCTTTTGATGCAACTCGTGACGGGTTTGTTCTTGGCGAAGGAGCAGGCGCATTGATAATTGAAGATTTAGAACACGCAAAAAACAGGGGGGCTGATATTTACGCTGAAATTATTGGTATCGGGCTTTCAGCTGATGCCTACCACATTACTGCTCCTCACCCGGAAGGATTAGGCGCAATTAGATCAATGGAAATGGCAGTTAATAACTCAGGGATTACCAAAGAAGATGTTGATTATATTAATATGCATGGTACTTCAACACCTTTGGGCGATATAGCTGAAACAAAAGCAATAAAAAAAGTTTTTGGTGAGCATGCATATAAAATGAATGTTTCTTCAACAAAAAGTATGACTGGGCATCTGCTTGGTGCAGCCGGTGCAGTGGAAGGTGTCGCTTCAATTCTATCTATTAAAAATGGTATAATTCCCCCAACAATAAATTTTGAAACACCTGACCCGGAATGCGATTTAAATTATACATTTAATAAACCCCAAAAAAGACAGGTTAATGTTGCAATGAGCAATGCTTTTGGTTTTGGCGGTCATAATACTACTGTTGTTTTCAGAAAGTTTACAGAGTAAAATATTAGAAATGACATCTTTCAAAAAGATGTCATTTTTTTTACAAAATCTATAACCATCCATCATTTATATGATGATTTTTTCTTTTCTTTATTTTAGATTAAAATTAATTAAAACCATTACTTTCTAAATATTTAATTGAGGCGATTTAAATGAGACACGCAAGAGTAATTTTTTTCTTTATTTTTATTTTAAGCACTGCTTCATTTTCAAAAGTAAAAACAGTTACTTACAAATCACAAGACGGTTTATTAATAACTGCGGATCTTTATCTTACACATAAACCCAATGCACCGTTTATAATTTTATTTCACCAAGCGGGTTGGAGCAGAGGTGAATATAAAGAGATTGCCCCAAAATTAAACAAGCTTGGTTACAATAGTATGGCAGTAGATTTGCGTTCGGGTGGCAAGGTAAACGGTGTTATAAACCAAACTCATAAACTCGCTATAGAACAAAAGAAAGGGACAAACTATCTTGATGCTATTCAAGATATTGTAGCATCAATTGAATATGCCAAAAAAAATTACGCAAAAGGTAAACTAATTATTTGGGGAAGTTCTTATTCATCCGCACTTGTTTTGGTTGTAGGAAGCAAACATAAAAAAGATGTAGACGGGATACTTTCTTTTTCGCCTGGAGAATATTTTGAAAAGTCGGGTAAAACCAAAACCTACATAACTGATAATGCAAAAAATATAACCCAGCCGGTATTTATAACATCAGCAAAAAGAGAATACAGTAATTGGAAAAATATTTTTGCTGCAATTCCCTCAAAAGATAAATCTTATTTTATACCGAAATCTGATGGAAATCACGGTTCACGCGTACTTTGGTCAAAGTTCGATTACAGTAAAGAATACTGGGCTGCCGTCAAATCATTTTTAAATAAAAACTTCAGCACTAAATAGGATTTAATAAAATGATAAGTTCAAAAACTAAAAAATTAATTAATCTGCTTTATTTGTCCTTTGCGTTATTTATAGTTTTATCTTTTACCGGTTGTACTAAACAAAAATTAGATGTGAACGAAATAGTAAATACAGCTATAAAAACTCACGGAGGAAAATTATATCCCTCTTCTAAAATATCTTTTGATTTTAGAGACAAACATTTTACTGTTAAAAGACAAAACGGGTTATTTGAATTTACGAGAGAGTTTACAGATACAAGCGGAAACAAAATCAAAGATATTTTAACTAATAATTCTTTCATACGATTAATAGATGGTAAAGCAGCGAACATTACGGATGAAAAGAAAAATGCTTTTTCAAATTCGGTAAACAGCGTTATTTATTTTGCACTATTACCTTATGGATTGAATGATAAATCTGTAAATAAAAAACTACTCGGTGAAGTTAAAGTTGAAGGGAAAAACTATTACAAGATAAAGGTTACCTTCTCACAGAACGGGGGCGGCGAAGATTTTAACGATGTGTTTGTATACTGGATAAATAAAGAAAATTATTCTATGGATTTTCTTGCTTATCTTTATCACGTTAACGGAGGCGGTTCGAGATTTAGAAAAGCTGTTAACAAAAGAAATGTCAACGGTATAATTTTTTCGGATTATTTGAATTACGGGAATGAAGGTGTGAATTATAATATTGAAAATTATGATAAGGA
>DRJC01000218.1 GCA_011052365.1 Ignavibacteria bacterium | reverse complement strand
CCGGGAATGCCGATAGAGCAATTGTTATCTGCGGAAGCGGAGTGGGAGCCTGCGTTACGGCTAATAAAATTAGGGGGATAAGGGCGTGCGTTTGTCACGATTCTTATTCTGCTCACCAGGGTGTTGAACACGATGCGATGAATGTTTTGTGCCTTGGTGCAAGGATAATCGGGACAGAACTTGCAAAAGTAATTGTTACTGCTTTTTTAAATGCTGAATTTATTGAAGAAGAAAGATTCATACGCCGGTTAAACAAAATAAAAGAATTAGATAAATAAAAATATAAAGGATAAAAATGAACAACCCCTTAATTGAATTAAAAGAATTCGGACAAAGTGTTTGGCTTGATAATATAAGCAGAGCCATTTTAAATAATAACGAACTAAAAAATCTAATTGATAATGACGGTATTGCCGGAGTTACATCCAACCCATCAATATTTCAAAAAGCGATGGCGGATACATCCGATTACGATGAACAGATAAACTCTCTTTTATCTGATAACAATAATCTATCACCGGCGGAATTATTTGAAGAGCTTGCAATAAAAGACATACAAAATGCTGCCGATGTTTTACGGTCCGTTTATGATACTACAAACGGAGTTGACGGTTTTGTTAGTCTCGAAGTTTCACCTGAACTTGCATACAATACACAAGAGACAATAGAAGAAGCCCGCAGGTTATTTGACAAGCTGGGCAGGAAAAATGTGTTGATTAAAATTCCTGCCACACAGGAAGGTCTTCCCGCAATTGAACAAATGATTTACGAAGGCGTGAATATAAATGTTACTTTGATTTTTTCGCCTTCTGTTTACGAACAAGTTATTGATGCATATTTAAAAGGATTGGAAAGAAGAGTAGAAGAAGGAAAAAACATAGATTCAATTTCTTCTGTTGCAAGTTTTTTTGTAAGCAGAATAGATACTGCGGTTGATAAAGAATTGGAACAAATCGGCAACAAAGATTTACAAGGTAAAATTGCAATTGCAAATGCGAGGTTGGTTTATCAGAACAGCGAAAGAATTTTTAGCGAAGAAAGATTTAATAACTTGAAGAATAAAGGTGCTAAAATTCAAAGACTTTTATGGGCAAGCACCAGCACAAAAAATCACGCTTATACGGATACTCTTTACGTTACCGAATTAGTCGGTAAAAACACTGTTAACACAATTCCGCCTGCAACTATGGCAGCCTTTAAAGACCACGGCAAAGTATCTGATGCAATTCACAAAAATTTAAATGAAGCTGAAGAGCAAATGAAAGCTCTTGCCGCACTCTCGATCGATTTTAATAAAATTACAAGTAAACTTACTATAGAGGGTGTGGATTTGTTTGTTCAATCTTTCAAAAAATTAATTTCTGCAATTAAAGTTAAGAAAGATAAAATGACTTCTAAATTAATAAGTTAAGAATTTTCAACATTTCTATATTAACTTTGCAAAAATAAACAACCGAAATATTGGAAGGTGTTTTACATTTTTAAACTTATTATCAGTATATCTTACCATAATAATTTTAGGAGATTTTAATGCCTTACATTCGCCAGGTAAACGAAGACAAAGCAGAGGGAAAACTAAAAGAATACTACGAATCTTTGGTTAAAAGCAGGGGAAAGCTTTCCAACATAATGAAGATCCACAGTTTAAATCCAGGTTCAATGATGGCACATATGGATTTGTATTTGAAAATTATGTTCGGCAGAACAGCACTAAAAAGAGAAGAAAACGAACTTATAGCTGTTGCCGTTTCATCTACAAACAAGTGTGACTATTGCATTAAGCACCACGGCGAAGCACTTAATTTTTACTGGAAGAATATGGACAGAGTTAAATTAGCAGCCGAAGATTATACTAAAGCAGGGCTAAATAAAAGACAGATAAAAATAGTAGAACACGCTTTAAAACTCACTAAAAATCCTTACAACGTAAATGAAGAAGATATACATGAATTGAGAGATGCGGGACTAACCGACGAAGAAATATTGAGTGTTAATTTAGTTACAAGCTACTTCAATTTTGTCAACAGAATTGCTCTTGGTTTGGGTGTTGAATTTAGCGAAGAAGAAGTAAGGGGTTATAAATATTAAAATGTTCAATTCAATTAAAATCTTTTTTCAAGCTACTTTGGAGCGTACGTTACTAATTACCGGGATAAATGTAGCTCTTGTTGTCGGTGTTATTTTAAATTTAATTAACCAGGGAAGTGCTTTCATTAGTTTTGACATTGCCCATTTAAATTTCACAAAATTTATTTTAACTTTTTTTGTTCCTTTCGGTGTTTCGGTTTATTCTTCAGCGAGAATTAGATTAAAAATGGTTGTTGGAAAAAGGTCTAAGCTTGACGCAAAACTTTTGTGTGTTAACTGCGGTGAAACAAAGATGAACATAAAAAAAGGACAGAAAATTAAAGAGTGTCCCAAATGCGGAGAAAAAACTAAGTACAAAGTAATAGAAATTAATAAATAACTCACCTTACGCAAGTATGTTACTTAATTGCCACGACCTTTAGCTTGCCTGCGGCAGGCAGGGTCGTGGAATGAAATTAATAATAAAAAATGGCTTTAGCTACAATCATTTATATGGGGCTAAAGCCCATTTCTATTGCTTTCTAGATCCACGAGCTGAAGGGTCTGTTGCAGAACTATCACTAGTGTCATTTCGACCGGAGGGAGAAATCTTTTTCAACAAAAGTGAAAGATTTCTCAGTCGAAGACTCCTTCGAAATGACAATTTATTAGTTGTGCAACACACCCTGAAGCTCGTGGCAATAATGCTTTTTGCAATTAAGGTTTGTGGGAATAACGGGGTTGCTTGATTGTGTGTGGGTAACCTTCAAGGTTTTAGGAAGTAACCTTGAAGGTTATGTCGGGTCGTCAAACCCCGAAGGTTGCACTTATAGTTACAAGACAAAAGTTTCAAAATTATCGGAAGTTATTAATTCGTTTTTACTTTCGGGATATGTGTTTTCAAAAAGTTTAGGAAATTTTCGTTTGCTTTCTTTATTCCACTTAAATTCAAAGGCAAAGAGTTTCCCCTCCCTTTCTTCAATGTAATCTTCGGGGTTGCTTGATTGTCTAAGTGATAACTTTTATACATTAAACAAGAAGTGCATCACATCACCGTCTTGAACGACGTATTCCTTACCTTCTATTCTTAAAGCCCCTGCGGAACGGCAGGCAGCTTCCGAACCGTGTTTTATATAATCATTGTAGCTTATCACTTCAGCTCTGATAAATCCTTTTTCAAAATCTGTGTGTATTACCGATGCCGCTTTTG
>DRJC01000217.1 GCA_011052365.1 Ignavibacteria bacterium | reverse complement strand
GATGTTACGAATATATCTTCTTTGGGCGGAGCTTTTTCTTTAACGGTTGCTTCATTTCTTGCATATATAGGAATAATTTGGTGGGCATCGTGGTATCCCGGGGCTGAACCTGGCGGTGGTGGTTATGTGGCTCAAAGAATGATGTCTGCAAAAAACGAGAAACATTCGTTGTTTGCAACTTTATTTTTTCAAATTACTCATTATGCAGTCAGACCATGGCCGTGGATAATTGTAGGACTTAGTACACTTGTTCTTTATCCCAATCTATCTGTTGAGAGTAAAGGCATCGGTTATGTATATGCAATGAGAGACTTTTTACCTGTCGGATTAAAAGGACTACTTGTAGCCGCATTTTTTGCCGCCTATATGAGCACAATTGCGACACAACTTAATTGGGGAACTTCATATATAATTAATGACTTTTACAAAAGGTTTATAAAAAAGAATGAACAGGAAAAACATTATGTAAATATTTCCCGCTTGGCAACAATTTTGTTAATGGTACTGTCTGTGTTTGTAACTTTATTTATAAGTAGAATATCGGGCGCTTGGCAGTTTATAATGGAAAGCGGTGCAGGATTAGGGTTGGTGTTAATATTACGATGGTTTTGGTGGAGGGTTAATGCCTGGTCCGAAATTTCCGCTATGGTTACGCCTTTTATTGTTTATCCGATAATTAAATATAATGGAGTTGAATTTCCAAACACACTTTTTTACTTAGTAACTATTACAACCATTGTTTGGGTTTCCGTTACCTATTTAACCAAACCTACAGATGAAAAAACCTTATTAAGTTTTTATAAAAAAATTCACCCGGGGGGAATACTTTGGAAAAAGATATCCGATACATTGCCTAATGTAAAAAGTGATACCGGTTTTGCAGGAATGTTTATTAACTGGATAATTGGTGTTGTTCTTGTTTATTCAATTTTATTCGGTAGTGGCAGTTTGATTTTTGGTAATATCGGCTCATTCTTTTTATATCTTATTTTGGCAATAATTTGTACCATAATCATTACATTTAATCTTTCAAAAATGGACTGGTCGGAAAATCAATAAATAACTGCGAAATAATATTTTAAAAATATTACATTTAATAAGTAGTATTAATATTATTAAATTATGTTACGCATTATTTCACACTCGTCTCGGAAACGAAGTCTACGGAGAGTCGACTAAATTTATAACCACGACCTTTAGGTCGTGGGCAAATGATGTCCATAACTATTGGCTTTAGCCACATAAAATAAAAGATTTTGGGCTAAAGCCCGTGTCTATTTGCTATATCTAATCCACGACCTAAAGGTCGTGGTTATTTACGTCAGTTGACGGATTGGCTAACGGATAATATTTTGTGTAATGTGAATTTTTAAATTAAAATAGTATTCTAATATGGTTGAATTAGAAAAATTAAAAGAAAAAGATAATTTAAAAATTAAATTCCTTATCGGGTTAATAACAATTTTATTGATTGTTTTTATGTTTCCCAAAGGGGAATCAATTGAATCGGAAGTATCTGTGGGTTCAATCTGGACACAAAATGAGCTTATTGCTGCTTTCAGCTTTCCGATAAAGAAAGATGTTGCTGTTTATAATGCTGAAATAAAGAAAATGGAAACCAGTGTTTATCCTATTTATCTTGAAAAAAAGGATGCACGTACGCAAGCTATAAAAAAATTAATAAGTTACAATAAATGGTTTACGGCAAGTTTAGATTCCAACTTAAATAATGATACTTCATATATAAACAATTCATTTTTGACACGTTCTTCATTTAATGTTTTTAGAGATATACAAAAAAAAGAAGTGAATGTTTCCGGTGATAACACAAACACATTAAATCATCTTTTTTTAATCGCACAAAATATATTATACGATCTTAATTCAAAAGGGATCATTAATGAAATTCCATCCAAAGCAAATAAAGACAGCATAGCCATCAGGGAAAAAAATTACGACAGGATTATTCCTATAAAAAGATTTTATTCTGTTAATACAGGTAGAAACTATGTTTTGGAAAGACTATCAAAAATTCAATTACCTGAAGAAATTAAAAATGCTGTGTTTGAGTATATAAATAATTTTATTACACCAACATTAATTTACCAGCCTCAATTAACCGAAAAGGAGATTAAACAGGCGCGAAATAATGTTTCAAAATACAGCGGCATTGTGAATGAAAATGAAAGAATAGTCGGTACACACGATCGTATTACAAAAGAAGTAAAAGCTAAAATTGATTCTTACAGGGAGGCAAAGGGTGAAATATTAGGCACGGATAAAATTATCCTGCAGTTCTTAGGCAAGTTTATGCATATTGCCTTTATAATAGTTTTACTGGTAATATATCTCTTTCTCTTTAGAAAGAAGATATTTTACGATAACCAAAAAATATTTCTGCTCAGCATAAATTTAATATTTATGTCATTCATTACTTTTTTGGTAAACAAAATTTCTGTAAATGCATCTTTGCAATTTTTAATTATTATACCTGCGGCATCTATGCTGCTCACTATCGTTTTTGATTCAAGGGTAGGATTTTATACAACAGTAGTTTTGGCATTGATAACCGGTGCCCTACGGGGTAATGATTACTCGTTTATGGCAACTAATCTTTTTGCAGGTGCTTTGGCTATATACACTGTACGTGATATAAAAAACCGGACACAAATTTTCCGTTCCTTCCAGTTTATTTTAATTGCTTATACAACAACCATTTTAGCTTTCGGGTTTGAAAGGTTTGCACCATGGGAATCATTATTTGTTGAATTTGCTTTTGCCGGGACCAACGCTTTAATTAGCCCTGTTCTAACTTATGGACTGCTCATTTTCTTTGAAAGATTTTTTAGCATAACTACTGATTTAACATTACTTGAACTATCAAATTTCGACCGACCTTTACTGAAAGAACTTGCTACTAAAACTCCCGGTACTTTTAGCCATTCAATGACAATCGGAACGCTTGTTGAAACTGCGACCGAAAAAATAGGTGCTAATCCTCTGTTGGCAAGGGTCGGTGCTTACTATCACGATATCGGGAAGACAATTTCTCCGCAAACTTTTGTAGAAAATCAAATAAATAATGTAAATATTCATGAGAGTATTTCACCCGAAGAAAGTGTTGCATTAATATTAAAACATATTATTGAAGGTATAAACCTGGCAAAAGAAAACGGGTTGCCGCAAGAAATTATAGATTTTATTCCAATGCATCACGGAACTATGGTTATGAGTTTCTTTTATGAAAAAGCCAAAAAACTTTATGGTGAAGAAAAAGTTGATGTAAATGATTATCGATATAAAGGTCCCAAACCAAACACAAAAGAAACTGCTGTACTTATGCTCGCCGACGGTTGTGAGTCCGCTGTTAGGTCTATGAAAGATATGGAAAAGGGAAAAGTTGAAAATCTTATTGATAGCCTGATTGAGGCTAGAATTAATGATGACCAATTGAACGAATCACCTTTAACATTTTCTGATATCGCACTGATAAAAGAATGTTTTAAAAATGTGCTTATCGGACAGCATCACAGAAGAATCCGTTATCCGAAACAAGATCAAATGGAGAACGGTGAAGTTCCGGAAAAAGATAAACAATGAATGAGTCTGCTCTAAAAAGATATGTTTAATAAAATTATATTTTGTTTTTGTTTAAAAAGTCGAACCGGTTTTCTCATAATTAATCTTTTTAGATTCGACTCATGAATATCTTTTTAAAGGAATACTTAAGCATTTTAAAATTAGAGAAAAATCTTTCTGAAAATACTATTCAGTCTTACCGCAATGATTTATCTTCCTTTATAAAATTTTTAGAAGGATATAACATCTCAGACCCCTCTGAGATAAAGCAAAAACATCTATCCGAATTTTTTAAGTCTCTTAAAGATATTGGTTTATCCAGCCGGTCGGCTTCTCGCTACCATTCAGCCCTTAAAGGTTTCTTTAAATATCTTTATATAAATAAGTACATAAAGGAAAGCCCGATTGATAAAATATCTGCACCGAAGCTATCAAAAAATCTTCCGTCTGTTTTAAACGTAAACGAAATAGATTTAATTCTTTCAAAACCGGATATAGATGATAAGTTGGGCTTAAGGGATAAAGCGGTATTGGAACTTCTTTATGCGTGTGGTCTGCGGGTTTCAGAGCTTATTAACTTAAAAATATCAAATTTGTTTTTTAGTGAAGAAGTCATCAGGGTATTCGGTAAAGGCTCAAAAGAAAGAATAGTACCAATCGGCTCCAGTGCTGTTAAATGGATTAACGAGTATTTAATTAGAAGCAGAATTATTCTCGAAAAAAAAATGAAAAGCGAAAATTATCTCTTTCTTAATTCACGAGGTACAAAACTTTCCAGAATGGGAATATGGAAGATTGTTGAAAAATATGTGAAAGAAACCAACATAAAAAAGGAAGTGCATCCCCATACGTTCCGACATTCATTTGCGACCCATTTGTTGGAAGGCGGTGCCGATTTAAGAGCGGTTCAGGAAATGCTCGGTCACTCGGATATTTCAACCACGCAAATTTATACACATATTGACAGGGATTATATAAAACAAATGCACAGAGATTTTCACCCAAGAGGATAGAACTATGCCTGATATTCAAGTAAATCCAAAACTGATTTCATTTTTAACATTTATTCCGATGTTTATTATTTCTATTACCATTCACGAGTTTGCGCACGCATTTATTGCTCATAAATTTGGTGATGATACTGCGAAAAACGAGGGACGGTATTCATTAAACCCAATAAAGCATATTGATTTGGTCGGAACAATTATTTTACCTATTGCATCTTTTGTGTCAGGTTTCGCTCTTATAGGATGGGCTAAACCCGTTCCGATAAACAGTAGTAATTTTAAGAATCGTTTGCGTGATGATGCACTGGTATCATTTGCGGGACCATTTTCTAATTTTTTGTTGGCGGTTCTATTTTTTGTTTTATTTATCTTTACCAACAATTTAAGCAACGGACAAAACGGAATCATTCTCTCGTTCCTTTGGTACGGTGTTTTTTTTAACATTTTCCTTTGTCTTTTTAATTTGATTCCAATTCCCCCATTGGACGGCTCGCACATTTTATTCGATCTGTTTCCCAATAAATATACGGCATCATTATTTAAATTTGGACTTTACGGTTCATTTATTTTATTGTTTTTTATTTACAGTCCGTTATGGAAATATTTTATGGATTTGGTAAGATGGGTACTTCATTTATTTTTGGTCGCAGGAAATCTCGCATAAAAAAATGACAAAAAAATTATTCCCAATATTAATTTTATTGTTTCTATTCAGCGGTTGTTCTAAGGAAGTAAATGATCAACCTGTTTTAGATAAGAAAATTTTTAACAGCAAAAACATACAGACAAAAGAATTTTATTTTATCGGTAAATGGGATAAAAAATTCGGTATATATAAATATAACTTTGACAGCAAGAAAACCGAAATATTTTGGAATAGAAGAAATAAGAATGTAATCCGCCTGGATTATTCTCCGAATCAAAAAAACATTTATTTTATTACTGCAAGATACCTGGGCAAAAGAAGCACGCTTCCTTATATTAAAAAAATAAAACTTTACCGATTAGATGTTAAAAAAGAAAAAGTAGAATATTTAGATACACTTGTCAACGGTTCACAATTAAACTCTAAATGGTTGGATAATAATTCTTACAAAATTGTTATAAACTCTCCCGATAAAAAGGTTTCGGAATATATAAATCAATATTCATATATGTATAACGGCTCCGGTAAAAGATTAATGAGTGAGATTGAAACATTTGATTTTATCAAAAACGGGTATCCACTTCCGGTTATTAAAAAATCTCAAACACCTGTTAACAAAAACTTTCAATTAATTTATGGAGACTCTCTTTATATTTTAGATAAAATAGCAGACGAAAAACATTTTATCTTTTCTTTAAAGAATTTGAAGATTCATAATGAATATTGGAACGATGATTTTTTAATATTTAATACAGCCCCAATTGCAAACAGCAACATTCTTTTGGTTTATTCAATAAAAAAAAATCAAGTAATTAAAATGTTTAGTAACAATTACATTAAAAATTTTATAATCTTTAATGATTATTTAGTTTATGATTATGGTTTAGGTTTTTCATCATCTATTAGTATTTTTAACCTTAAAAAAACAGAAGTTACGGACTCGATTAAAATTAACGGCGGCTGCGGATTAAATAGTGTTTTGTAAAAGGGAAATAAATTGAAGACCTATTTTAGAATTTTACAATATGTAAAACCTTATTGGAGACATCTTGCATTATCGATTGTGTTCACTGTATTTTATGCAGGCTTAAACGGACTTTCGATTTACCTGACAATCCCCCTGTTGGATACATTGTTTCAGGAGTCTTCGAGAAAAGAAGTTGTTCAGCAGCCTACATCAATAGATAAAACATCATTCCTTCCACAGTGGGTAATAAAAGCAAAAAACGACATAACCAAAAAATTCAATGAAATTGTAATGAGCGGAACCAAGGAAGATGCACTTTTAAATATTTCTTTTTTAGTTTTGATCGCTTTTATTTTTAAGAATATATCGGGATATCTGCAAGCTTATTTTCTTTCCTATGTGGAACAGGGCACGATAAAAGATATTAGAAATTCGGCGTACAAGCATTTGCATAAATTACCTATGAGTTACTTTAAACACGAAAAAGTAGGTAATCTTATCTCGCGAATTACAAACGATGTAAATGTTGTGCAGTCAAGTATCTCCGCAGCGTTTCTTAATATGATTAGAGAACCGTTAACAATTATTGTTTTCCTCGGGATAGCCTTCAGCATAAGCTGGAAATTGACGTTGCTTGCACTCGGAGTACTGCCTTTTTCAATGCTCATAATTGCATGGATCGGATTAAAATTGAGAAAACAAAGTGGAATTATTCAGGCTAAAATGGCTGATATAACTACCATCCTGCAAGAAGTAATTTCAGGTGTAAAAATTGTTAAAGCATTCGGTATGGAAAAGTATGAAAATAAAAAATTTACTAAAGAAACAAATAATTTTTTCAAATTGATGTTAAGAATTGTGAGAGTGAGAAATGCTTCTTCACCGATTACCGAAATTTTAAGTACTACGGTCGGTGTTGTAATTATTTATTTTGGCGGCTTACTTGTACTCCAGGCACAGACTTTATCGGCAAGCGAATTTATGGGATTTCTTTTTGCAATATTCCAATTGATGCCCCCGATAAAAGAGTTAAGCAGTGTGAATAATAGGATTCAAGAGTCAAGTGCAGCGGGTGATAGAATATTTGAAATATTAGATACCCCACCTATTATTACGGATGCTGCGGATGCAGTTGAGAAAGATTCGTTTAACGAATCATTAACATTTGATAATGTTTCTTTTAATTATGAAGATTCAAATGAAAGTGTTTTAAAGAATGTTAATTTTAAAATAAAAAAAGGTGAGATTTTAGCACTTGTCGGTCCTAGCGGTGGAGGAAAATCAACGCTTGTAGATTTAATACCGAGATTTTATGATCCTGTTCAAGGCTCAATTTTATTGGATGATATCGACATAAAAAAAATAAAAATAAAAAGCCTGCGTAGTATGATGGGAATCGTAACTCAAGAAACATTTCTTTTTAACGAGACTGTTAAAAACAACATTGCATACGGGTTAAGCGGCTGTCCAATGGATAAAATTGAAGAAGCAGCTAAGATGGCAAATGCCCACGATTTTATACTTGAACTTGCAAATGGTTACGATACGGTAATCGGGGAAAGAGGAGTGATGCTTTCCGGTGGGCAAAGACAAAGACTTTCAATTGCCCGTGCTCTGCTTAAAGATCCGGCAATTATGATTTTTGATGAAGCTACTTCGTCTTTGGATAATGAATCGGAAAGTTTGGTGCAGGAAGCAATTGACAGGCTTATGTATAACAGAACCACAATTGTTATTGCACACAGGCTAAGCACAATAAGAAATGCGACAAGAATATTGGTGCTGGATAACGGAGAAATTATTCAAAGAGGAAAACATTCCGATTTGATTAAAGAAGAAAAAGGACTTTACAAAAAATTTCATGAAATGCAGTTCAGAGATACAGAATGAGTAATAAAACAAAAGCTGTAAGAATAATAGATAAAACCATTTTTGTTTTTATAATTATTTTTCTGCTGAGTTTAACAAACTCTATTTTTGCAAATCAGGTTGGTTACTATCTTGCACTGTTATTACTGCTTTTTAAATTTGTAATAACAAAAGAAAACCCGTTTCAAAAATCAGGACTTGAAGCAGCATTTATTTG
Organism: Ignavibacteria bacterium; assembly: GCA_011052365.1. Taxonomy (GTDB): domain Bacteria; phylum Bacteroidota; class Ignavibacteria; order Ignavibacteriales; family Ignavibacteriaceae. The sequence continues at coordinate 1,389 of DRJC01000217.1, read as the reverse complement.
GTACCTATCGGCAGAAATAATTTCTACAATTCTATCAAACTCGCAAGGTGCATCTTTCCACAATTTACTGAAATACGCTCTTGTAGTACCTGTTGTTTATACAACGGTATCGGTTATCCCCAATATTGATAGGGCAAAAACATATTTTAAAATTTATATCGGTGCTGCACTTGTTACGGTTGTTATCTATTTAATCTATGCATATAAATATTATATTTTTAATCTTTACAGCATTGAACAGTCCGGTCCGTCGTTATTTCAATATCCAATTACTGCAAGCGAGATTACCAGTTTTACCGTTTTGTTTTTATTTGCCTTCCTTGTAAATGAAAAAACTTCTGTGAAAAATAAAATATTATTATTGATTGGATTTTCAATATCCCTGCTTGCCTTGTTTTCAACTTATAAAAGAACGGGATGGATGGGAACTGCGTTCGGGATTTTACTGATTCTAATAATTAAAAAACAATGGAAGATTTTGATTCCTGTAATTGTTCTGGGTGTTGCAGCGTTGTTTATGCAGAAGAATATAAGCCAGGTAAAAATTTATAATTACAATAAAGGACAGTTAAAAATTCAAGAAAGTTTTGATACGGACGGAAGAGCTTATAGTATTTTACCTGGAGACAGTGTCTTTTTTGTTAGTGATTTTGAAAACGGTTTGGTTAAATATAATAATTCCAATTTACCGGATAAATATAATTTGCCCGCACCGGTTATCAGCTTGGACAAAATCAATTCGGATTATTATTTGGCAAGATTGATAGATACCCGTTTTATATTATTAAAGAAAGAAGGTCAAAAATTTATAAAACAAAAAGAATTTGTATCCCCTGGGTTTACAACTAATTATAAGATTTTTGAAAACAACATTTACATTTTAGATTCCGATAGCGGGTTGACTGTTTTTAACTTATTTAAATCCAAAAAACCGGTTTATAGAAACAGTATGTTCGGTCACGCAACAAAATTTTACGTTGATTCAAATTATGTTGTTGGTTTCTCTCCACCCAAAAATATTATAATTTATTCCGTTGAAAACGGTTTACCTAATAAAAAGATTTTAGACTTTAAGAATAAAACCGGCATTGACTTTATTTATTATAAAGATAAAAAGCTGTTTGTTTCTGATAAAGAAGGCTTACAGCTTTACAGCATTGAGAATAACGCCTTAAATCTAATGGATAAAAATAAAGGAATAAAAGAATTATATAAATGGAATTTAGCAGGTAATAAATTGTTTGCTGCAGGATTAAACGGTGAACTCTATCAATTTGAGTATCCTATAAAAGATAAATTAAATATTGTAAATAAAATCGATTTGGGTTTTGCACCGACTTCTTTGGCTTTTAGCAACAAAAACATTTATACAACCTTCGTAAAAAGAAG
>DRJC01000216.1 GCA_011052365.1 Ignavibacteria bacterium | reverse complement strand
TCGGTACATTTAGTGCACGCGGAGTCTTAACGAAACCACTGAAATTGTTAACAAGATTAATGGGACTTGCATTTGGCTACGGAATAACCAGAAACATAGAAGATGCTTATGAATATTTAATGGACAAATATGAGAAAGACGATTATGTATATTTGTTTGGGTTTAGCAGGGGAGCTTTTACTGCACGAGCTTTAGCCGGGATGCTGCACAAATGTGGACTATTGGAAAAAGGGAGCAACAACTTAATTTCATACGCAACAAGAATGTATCGTTACGGTAAACACTCAACGGCAAAAGGATTTAAGAAAACTTTTTCAAGGGAGTGCAGACCGCACTTTATCGGTGTATGGGATACAGTAAAGTCCGTAGGTTTAATTAAACGCAGAAAATTTCCAAATGCAATACTAAACCCCGACTTAAACATTGGCATACACGCAATATCTATTGATGAGAAAAGAAGTAAATTCCGTCCGAATCTATGGGACGAGAACAGCAAAAATAAAGATGAAAACCAAATAATAAAGCAAGTTTGGTTTGCCGGTGTACATTCTGATATTGGTGGTTCTTATAAAGAGGATGGACTTTCAAACATAACGTTAAGCTGGATGGTTTATGAAGCTTGCCGACACGGGTTATTTGTAAATAAAAAAGAGATTGAAAAAATAGAGCCAAGCCCTGAAGGTAAATTACATAACTCTCTTTTACCTATTTGGTGGATATTGGGCTGGAAGATTAGGAAAATAAAAGAAGGTTCATTAATACATAATAGTGTTTACGAAAGGATTAAGAAAGTAATAAAATACAAACCTAAAAATGTACCGTCAAAAGGAAAAGTTACAATAATTAATTAGTTCATTATGTATTGGTTTGTTTCTATTAAAATATCAAAATCTTTTGATGATTATGAAGCAGTTAGGGTTTAAGTTTTCACTTTGGGGAATTTTGATAAAACCAAACAAGAAAGAATTATTCGATGAACCCGTGGAAAAAAGGAACTGAAAATTCTTCTACAATTTATTTCTCAATTTTTTGTTATTATACAATGTTAATAAATAATTTTACATTCAGGCTGTTCAATCCTTTATATTATTTCAAAAATATTGTTAAAAATTTTGGGGTGGAAGGTTATATTAAAACCACCCGAACAAAAAAAATATGTTATAATTGCTGCACCTCATACAAGTAACTGGGATTTCCTTTTCTTTATCCTTTTACTTTGGTCGACACGCTCTAAATTTCATTGGGCAGTGAAACACACTGTCTTTAAAAAGCCTGTCGGTTTCATTCTTAAAAAAATGAGAGGCATTCCTATTGATAGGAGAGTGAAAAATAATTATGTGGATAAAATGGTTGAACAGTTTAATAACAATGATGAGTTCGTTTTATTAATAACGCCTGAAGGCACACGTTCTAAAACTGAGTTTTGGAAGGCGGGTTTTTATTACATTGCAAGAGCCGCAAATGTACCTATTATGTTGGGCTTTATCGATTATTCGAGTAAAACTGTTGGAACTGAAGGTCTGTTTTTCCCCTCTGATAATATTGGAGATGATTTGAAATTATTGAAAGATTTTTACGGTACAAAGACCGGCTTACATCCTGAAAAATACGGGGAACCGAAATTTCAACAGAAATAGTAGGTCTTTTGTAATGACTTGCTAATTGTTATTGTATAACATAATTTTTAAGGGCTTTCATAAAGTAATAAATGGGACTTTTGATTTCATATTTTAAAAATTCATTATTTTCACTTTTCTTTTTTTTCACAATAACTGTTTCTATTTTTCCACAAAGTGGTAAAACCATCCTTTCCGGCTTTGTTTCAGATGAGGTGACCGGCAATGTTTTAGTCGGGACAAATATAATGGTTTATCGTGATTCGATTGATTTTAATAAGTTCCCATTCAGAGGTGTCGCTTCAAACGATTACGGATTTTATGCTATCCCAGATTTATCAATAGGAAATTATTTTATTATTGCAAAAAATATCGGCTATAAAATACAGGTCAGAGAGGTTAAGGTAATTTCAAATAGCGGCGTAGTCAGATATGATATAAAATTAAAGCCTGTTAATATTCAGCTTAACGAAGTTGTTGTTAAGGGTAAAAGAGAAAATGAAGTTAGCGTAAGCACAATTGACATACCCATAAGTCTTATTAATAAACTTCCGTCTTTAAGCGGCGAAGTAAGTCTATTTAAATCTCTCGAATATATTCCCGGTATAAAAACTTCTTCTGAAATTTCGTCCGGTTTGTATGTACGCGGCGGATCGCCCGATCAGAATTTAACACTGGTTGACGGTGTTACTGTATACAATCCGACTCACCTGCAAAATTTTGCCAGCACATTCAACTCAGATGCTATTCAAAGTGTAAAGCTTATAAAAGGTGCATTTCCGGCAGAATACGGAGGCAGGCTTTCGAGTGTGTTGGATATCAAACTTCGATCCGGTTCAAAAGAGCGTAATAAGGGGAAGATAGGTTTAGGTATACTCAACTCTAATGCAACATTTGAAGGACCTATAGGTAAAAAAGCAACTTATATTATTTCCGGTAGAAAAATGTATTACGATGCAATTCAAAAAGCATTTAATAAAAACAGCACAATACCCAATTATAATTTTTACGATATAAATTCTAAAATAACTTATAACATTACCAAAAACGATATTGTTACAATAAGCGGAATGTTCAGCAAAGATAACGTTTACAACCCAAGCAACTCAAAAGAGTTAAGTTATAATATTAACTGGCAGAACGGTGCGGTTAATATTGATTGGCTAAAAGTAAACTCTAAATCTTTATTGATAAATAATTCTATCAGTTATGTTAATTATCAATTTAGAACTCTTCTACAGGGCGCAAACAAAAGTTCAACCGATAAAGATTATTTTTCATTCTCTAAATTGGAAGATTTTGTTTTTCGCTCGCGGTTAGAATTATTCTGGCATCAGGATCACACATTTAAATTCGGTACCCAGCTTTCAATTCACAATTACGATTTAATTTACAGCAATGTTTTTGACCCACTTTTGGAAACCGATCCGAACGGCACATCTAAGGTACAATCAACCGAAGCTACTTTATTTATGCAGGATGAATGGAAAGTTTCGCAGAAATTAAAGACAAATATCGGGGGTAGATTATATTACTTTAAAACAAAAGATTATTTTAGGTTTGAACCGCGTATTTCAGTTTCTTATTCTCTTACAGATAATTTTACTTTAAAAAGTGCATTTGCAATAGCACACCAGTTTTTGCACTTGATAGTTAGGAATGATATAAGTCTGCCGACTGATTTATGGTATCCATCTACAAAGGAAGTTCTTCCAAGCAGATCAACGCAATATGTATTGGGGCTTGAAATGAGTCTCGACAATAAAAATTACTTTATAAGTATTGAAAGCTATTACAGAAACATGAAAAATTTGTACGAATTTCAGAATTCACCCAGGTATAATTATTTAAACGGTTCGGTAAAAAACCTAATAACAGTTGGCGAAGGTGAAGCATACGGTACGGAAATATTTATAAATAAAACTGCCGGTGATCTCAGCGGATGGATTGGTTATACTCTTTCATGGACAAGAAGACAATTTGATAAACTTAATAAAGGCAGGGTTTTCTATCCACGCTATGATAGAAGACACGATGTATCTGTAGTTTTAAGTTATAAGGTTTCAAACTCTTTTAACATTGGTGCTACTTGGAGCTACGCCACAGGACAAAGTATTACTACTCCTACCGGTCAATTCGGTTTTCAAGATATCGGGTTAAATAATTCAACAGATTTAAATTTTGATTACAACCAAAGAGATAATTTTAAACTCCCTGCTTATCACAAACTGGATTTGAGTTTTAATTATTCTTTTGAATGGAATAACCTTCCGTTCAAAGCTTATCTGGCAATATTTAACGTGTATAACAGAAAAAATCCTTTTGCAGTTTTTGCAACAAAAAATACAAGTAGCGGCAGTGTACTAAATAAACCTGAACTTAAACAAATAACACTATTTCCATTTTTACCGACGGTAGGTATAAGTGTACAGTTTTAAATTAAATATATCGAAATTAATTTTTCTGCTTTTGTTTTATACAGCAGTAAGTCTCTTTTTCACGGGCTGTGACAAAGTTGAGGTTATCACTCCCGATACATCATTTAAAGAAAATGTTGTTGTAAGAGCAGAATTACTTGCCGGTGTAAATTTTACCGGTGTTAGATTTACAAAAACTTTACCTCTTGATGTTGCTTATTCAATTTCAGCTGCCGAATTAAAAAACGTTACTGCTTATTTAAAGATAAACAACACACAAATTGTACCACTTCATTATACAAATAACGGACTCTACAAACCATTATATAATTTAAAAATAAAATACGGCACTACTTATGAGTTGTTTGCTACATACAATAATAAACCGATTTACAGTAAAACAAGAGTACCTGATAATCTTAATGTTATAAATGTGATCTACCGAGACGAATTTTTTCTTCAAGGTGAAGTAATTGCAAATAAAGACGAAGCTTATGGAGCAGCGTGGGTAATTCCTACATTTAATACACCCAATATTATTGCTGATGATTTTTATTCAATTGTAAAGCTTTTAAATAATAGTTTAAATAAAGTTACAGTACGGACAAAAGTAATTCCCGTACAATATAGATCTAATATAATAAAACGGTTAATTGAAATAAAAGTTTACGCTTTTGATAAAGCTTATGCCGATTATTTTAATACAAAATCGAACGGTAAATCGGTTGAAGATGCTTTTGTACACGGTGGAAATAATATTGCATGGAACGTTGAAGGAGAAAACGCAATTGGTTTATTTATTGGATCTGCTCATAGCCCTTTAGTTCCTCATTTATAATGGAATAAAAAATTTATATGCAAAAAATATTAGTAAATATAATAACAGTATCTTTTTTAATTTTAAGCGGATGCCTTAAAGATGCACCTATTACACAGGCAACTACCGAACAAAATAATAGTGCTGATATCCTGGTCTATTTGGAAACTCAGGGTGATTATATAAATTCTCCTTTAATGCCTTCTTTAATAAAAGCCGGTGATGTATTCAGTAAACCTGATGATAAAATAATTCTTGATGTAAGACCGGCTTCTGATTTTACTAAAGGTCATATTCAAAACGCTACAAATATTAAATCTTCTGATATATTAAATTTTATAAAAACTGCCGATCCGAATAAAACAATTGTAATTGTTAGTCTAACCGGGCAGTCGGCATCTTATTACACCGGTCTGTTAAGATTAGACGGGTACACAAATGTATTTGCACTTAAATACGGTATGGCATCCTGGAATATGGATTTTGCAAGTCCTTGGTTAAATGAAGATCAACCAACAGCTTATTTTACAAATAAAGTATTTAATAAACCTTCTTTTTCCGCTTTGCCTGAAGTTACTTTTGCAAGTACAAAAGGTAACATTAAAGAAAAAATAAATACAAGAATACAGGGATTAATGAAAAATACATTTATAGAGTATGATGTCTCAGATGCGTCGGTTTCCGTATTCAATTTACTTGATATTTTTTCCCCAAGCAGAGGAAACTACTTAAATACATTTGTAGTATGTTATGCGCAAAACATGGATGAATACTTATCCGGCAAATCAATAAATAGCCCCGGGCATTTGCCGACTGCTGTGTATTACCAGGCTAATAATTTTGGTCAATCCGATTTAAGAAGTACGGCGTTTTTACAAACGATTCCGAATAATAAAGATATTGTTGTTTATAGTCGAATAGCTCATTCCAGTGCTTTTATAACTGCTTATCTTCGCCTTTTAGGTTATCGGGCTAAGTCACTTTTGTTTGGAATGAGATGGCGGATGGGTTTTAATTGGACAACAGAAGTAAAAAATTATCCTTACGTTACAGGTCCTTAAAATATAATTCACATCTCAACTTCTACTAATCCATAATGAATGTTATATTTGTTAACATATTTCAAATTGTTAAATATTAGAGAAGTAATTAATGCAACAGCCCGAAGTAACTTTAGAATTAGCCGTAGAGCACGGACTTACCGAAGAAGAATACAATAAAATAATTAAAATATTAGATAGGGTTCCTACATTTACCGAACTTGGAATTTTCAGCGTGATGTGGAGTGAACATTGTAGTTATAAAAATTCAATAGTTCTGCTTAAAACTTTGCCGAGGGAAGGGGATAAATTATTAGTCGGTGCCGGTGAAGAAAATGCGGGTCTTGTTGATATCGGTGACGGACTTGCAGTTGCCTTTAAAATTGAAAGCCACAATCATCCCTCTGCTGTTGAGCCATATCAAGGTGCAGCAACCGGTGTCGGTGGTATTTTAAGAGATATATTTACTATGGGTGCTCGCCCGATAGCCGCTTTAAATTCGCTTCGATTCGGTTCATTAAAAAATGCAAGAACAAGATACCTTTTTGAAGGAGTCGTTAAAGGGATAGGAGATTACGGAAATAGTTTCGGTGTTCCGACAGTAGGCGGTGAGGTTTTCTTTGATGAATCCTATCAGGATAATCCATTGATTAATGCTATGGCTGTAGGAATTGTAAAACACGATAAAGTTGCGAGTGCAATTTCAAAAGGTGTGGGTAACCCTGTAATGATTGTCGGCTCATCAACAGGAAGAGACGGAATACACGGAGCTACTTTTGCCTCGGAAGAAATATCGGAAAAAACCGAAAGTAAAAGACCATCGGTACAAGTCGGTGATCCTTTTACCGAGAAACTGCTTCTCGAAGCTACTCTCGAAATCATCAAACACGGCTGGCTTGTAGGCATTCAGGACATGGGCGCCGCAGGTATTTCCTGTTCAACTTGTGAAATGAGCGAGAAGGGTAACTCGGGTATGAAAATAGATTTGAACAAAGTACCGCTTCGTGAAGACGGGATGACGGCTTATGAAATTATGCTTTCCGAAAGCCAAGAGAGAATGCTCTGCACCGTTAAAAAAGGTTTTGAAGATGACGTTAAAAAAATATTTAACAAATGGGACTTAAATTGTGAAATAATAGGTGAAGTCACGGACGACGGGAATATAGATATTTTTTATAATGGGAAGGAAGAAGCAAGTATACCCGCATTTGATCTTGTTCTCGGAGGCGGTGCACCTGTTTATTTGAGAGAATCAAAAGAACCGAAATATTTAGATGAAACAAGAAAATTTGATTTTAACATATTACCAACAATCGAAAATATTTCAGATGCGTTTATCAAAATATTTTCTTCACCTAATATTGCTTCTAAAAGATGGGTATATCAACAATATGATTCTATGGTAAGAACAAACACAATTGTTGGTCCGGGTTGTGATTCCGCTGTTGTTATGATTAAAGGTACAAACAAAGCTTTGGCAATGAACACGGATTGCAACGGAAGATATGTTTATCTAAATCCAAGAGTCGGTACACAAGTAGCAGTTGCTGAAGCTGCAAGAAATATTGTCTGTTCCGGTGGAAAACCTTTGGCGGTTACAAACTGCTTAAATTTTGGTAATCCATACAAACCGGAAAATTATTGGCAATTTAAAGAAGCCGTAAAAGGAATGGGTGATGCCTGCCGGGAATTTAACACCCCTGTAACCGGTGGAAACGTAAGTTTTTATAATGAGTCTCCCGATACGGTAGTGTATCCAACACCCACGATTGGAATGGTTGGGCTGATTGAAAGCCTTGATAATATTACAACTTCATTTTTTAAAGACAGCGGTGATTTAATTTATTTAGTGGGATCCGACAAAGAAGAAATCGGCGGCAGTGAATTTTTGAAAGTAATTCATAATTTGGTTACCGGTGATTCACCCTCGTTGGATTTCACAGTTGAAAAGAAACTTCAAAATATTATTTTGCAACTTATTGAAAAAAGATTGATAAAATCCGCACACGATGTTTCCGAAGGTGGAATTATTTGTGCTTTAGCTGAATGCTGTGTAATGGACGAAAATAATTTAATCGGTGCTTCTGTTAGTTTACCGGTTATCAATAGGGAAGACTTTTCATTTTTTAGCGAATCACAATCAAGAGTTATTCTTTCAGTAGAGAAAGACAACAAAAAAGAATTTGAAAATCTTTTAAATGAACAAGCTCAGCCTTATAATTATTTAGGCGAAACAGAACGTAAAGAATTAAAAATAAATGATGTTATTAAATTCAGTGTAAGTGAGATAAGCAATCTTTATTATTCTGCGATATCAAAAATTATGAATGGAAAAGAAAATTAAAAATAAATTTCAATCTTCAAAATTATATTCTTTCTTTAGAAAAATTAGATTTTACTTGCACTTAAAACCTACTTATCATAGGATAGAGGAATTTGCAAAGTACTATTTTGGCGGACTTATAACCCGCATAGACGAACACCATGTTTTTTTACTTAGTGGTGGGTTAGCTTTTTCCCTCTTTGTATGTATCATCCCTTTCGTTTTAATTATCTTTTGGATATTGGGTAACTTTCTATCTTCGGGGGATGTTCAAATTCAGTTGAATGGTTTTATTGAAACTATTATTCCTTATCAAAACTATGCTGATTTTATAAAATCGATTATTACAAAAAGAATAACAGAAGTTGTGCAGTATAAAAATATAGCCGGTTATGTTGGAATAATCGGACTGTTTTTTGCTGCAAGCGGATTCTCAAGCAGCATAAGGACAATTCTAAACAAAGTTTTTTGTCCAAATACCGATGTAAATATTGTCATTGGAAAATTGAGAGACTTTGCTTTAGTTCTAATTGCAGTTTTGATTTTCTTAATTGCAACTTTAATTTTTCCTTTCTTTGAAATTCTGAGATCTGCTCCTAAGGATATTGTCTTTTTACAATTTTTCCAGATTGGAATCTTTCAAAAGATAATTGCGACAATTATTTCTTTTACAATTATTTTTGTTCTCTACTCAACCATGTACCGTTTTATTCCTGTTCGTAAACTTAACAGTAAGTCAATAGCGATTGGTGCATTTTGGTCAACGGTTATGTGGGAAGCCGCGAAACAAGTTTTTGGTTATTACATTTATCATTTTGGTTCTATCGGAAGGATCTACGGCACTTATGCTTTTTTGGTTGTTGTCGCTTTTTGGATTTACTACTCATCGATTGTTTTTATAATCGGAGCAGAAATAGCAAAACTTCATTCCGACAGAGTTTTCAGTGATAACGTTCCTTATTAACCGGTTACTATTTTGGGAGAAAGAGTAATATTACTCTTCATTGAATTTGAAATCAAACAATTCTTCTCTGACTTTTCAATAATTCTTAAAGTTCTTTCTTCCTTGCTTGGGTCTAATATTTTTACTACAGGTTTTAATTCTATTTCCGACATCATAAATATGCCGTCTACCTTTTCTATTTTTCCTGTTCCGGAACATTTAAAACTTTCAAATTCTAATTTAGAATTCTCTGCAATTGCTAAAAATGTGGTCATTAAACATGCAACTGCTGATGCTACGAATAAGTGTTCCGGTGACCAAGTATTCGGAACACCATTAGCAAAACCCGGTGGTGTAGCAACCTCAAAAGAAGGTAATCCGTCAGAAGATAAAATTCCTAACCTTCCTTTTTTCCAAGTAACATTTGTTGTGTAACTATGTGTGTCTTCCATAAATAATCCTTTTCTAACGATAATATGATGTTGTTTTTTCAAATTGGATTCAACCAATGGCGAACTATTCAGAAAAAGGAATTAATTTGACAAAGAAAATCTATGTTATTATCTTAATAGGAGTAAAGAATCTGATTATAGAGGTGCTCGTTTTAAATATCGGATTTTTATTTTTCTAATTTATTGATAAGTATTTTATACTATTAAAAGTTTTCACTAAGATTATATTTTCTCAAGATGACAATAATATTTTCCAAAAAGTGTGAGTATGGCTTACAAGCCTGTTTATATTTAGCAGCACTCAATACCAGGGAAGTAGTTCCGTCTGAAGAAATTGCAAAACAGTTAAAAATTCCAAAAGAATTTGTTTCTAAAATTCTTCAAAGCCTTACTGCAAGTGGATTAATATATTCAAAAAAAGGAAAGTTCGGCGGTTTTTCATTGGCGAAAGACTCGAGCAAAATTAAGCTTATAGATATTGTTGGTGTAATTGACGGCTTGGAAATATTTGAAAGATGTGTTTTGGGTTTCCCTAATTGCTCGCCTGATACTCCCTGTCCTGTTCATGATAGGTGGGGGGAACTGAGAACAAAAACTTATCAAATGCTTACTGAAGAAACACTTGATAAATTTACTGAAAAGACTTTAACAAAGATAAATAACTTATAAAAAAAATTTTAACATTAAATCGGATATTATAATCTGATTTAACAAATAATATTATGGAGCTGAAATGGAAACTAATAAAATTGATTTTACAAAAAAAACATTATCGGAAATTGCGATAGAAAATATTAAGTATGCTGAAGTTTTTGAAAAATATGGTTTAGACTTTTGTTGTAACGGAAATATAAATTATTTAGAAGCGTGTAAAAATAAAGGAATAGATGAAACAAAATTATCTAAAGAACTTACAGAATCAAGTGCACTAAAAAATAAAAACGAAAATTATGAAAACTGGAAATTAGATTTTTTAGTCGATTATATAGTTAATAATCACCACCTTTATATTACCGAGAGCATACCGAAAATAACAGAACATCTAAATAAAATAACCGGTAAACACGGTGGTAATCACCCGGAACTTAAAGATATAAATGAATCTTTTACTATAGCTTATAAAGATTTACAGCAACATATGATGAAGGAAGAAAAGATATTATTTCCTTATATAAAACACATGGCTTTAGTTTATGAAGGTAAAGCAAAAAACGAAGCACCGTTTTTCGGAACGGTTGAAAACCCGATAAGGATGCTGGAAGATGAACACAAGACAGTAGGTGAATTATTCGAAAAGATAAGAGAACTTTCAAACAATTATACGGTACCTGCTGACGGATGTACAACTTTTAATTTGACAATGAACGAGTTAAAAGAATTTGAAGAAGACCTGCATAAACACATACATTTGGAAAATAATATATTATTTCCAAAATCAATTGCTATGGAAAAAGAACTATTTGCAGACTAATAAGTCTGTTAATCGATATGAGGTTGTTGTTTGTCGAGAATATTAACCGTTAGTAGAATGCAGGTTGTTAATTTCTGAAAATAGGGAATCTTTGTAACCGGAATTAAAGAAGTTTTTTAATTCTAAAAAATGCTTTATAAACTATTATTGTGTGGTTCAATATGGAACTGAATCCAACTCCGGAATTTACAGAGCTTTTCTGTAAAGCTAAGGAACATCATTTAAATGGAAAATTAGACAGAGCAATTACAGAATATACTGCTCTGTTAAACAGAAATGCATCTGCTGAATTGTATTGTTTACTGGGATGGGCATATTGTCTTAACGGTAATTTTAAAGATGCAATCAATCAGTGTAGGTTTGCAATTGAACTTGATCCTGATTGGGGCAATGCATACAATGACTTAGCTTGCTATTTGATTTATGAAAAAAGATTTGATGCTGCTATTCCGTGGTTAGAGAAAGCCATACAATTAGAAAGTTATGATGACAAACATCTTTCTTATTATAATTTGGGCAGAGTATATGAGAAAATAGGAATGTGGCTACATGCAAGAAATTGCTATGAATATTCTGTTTCATTATCATGTGATTATAAAAAGGCTCAGAAAGCACTTAATAGAATTTATGCATATTTAAACTGATTGTTTAATAATTATTAAGCCTTCATTCTTATCCCTTTATCTTCGTGGATGAAAAGCCAACTGCAGACTCTTCCAATATTTATTTCTTCAAAATTATTCCAGTAAGTTTTTGTTCTTACATGCGTTGAACTTGTGTCATTTTCGGGAATGCTGTTTGCTTCATCAATTAATTCACTCAATCTTTTCTGCCATTTTTTAATATTTATGGGTCTTAAATCCACCCACCCTTCGTTAGCCCATTTATCCTTACTTTTATCTGTAATTTCAAGTTCATTTTCACCCCGGTAAGGTGGAATTTTAATAGTTTCTGCTCTTAACAAAGAATTACCGTCAGGTAAAAGAATTGGAATACCGATGGAAATAATTTGATTACGAATTTTATCATTATTCATAATTATTTCATAACATTTATCGGAAAGTGATTTAGCATCATCATCTATAACACCCACCATTGTTTTATGTATTAAACTGATTAGATAGATCTCATATAAAAGTTTAGATAGTCTCGGTGGACCCAACAATTCAAACGCAACGCTGTCCACACCATTAATTTTTTCAAGTTCAGTTAATTTGTTAACAGCAACATGCTGCAAATAACCTGCACGGTAAGTCGGCTCTAATGTAGCGTGATCAAGTGAACTGACAATATCGTGTCCTGTGTTTCCGCCTCTTATTTCAAAAATAACAACGTCGGCTATTTCTTCGGGTGTAACAAATTCCATTTGGTTTTGTGCGGTAATTGTTTCGAACTCACCCTTCGAAAAAATTCCATTTTCGCCTGTATCAATAAAAACTGATTTTAATACCTTACCGGATTTATCAAATTCTCTATCGGTTTTTAGTACTAATTTATTTTTTAATGGAACGGCTTGGGTTAATGGTACATCGTATAACTCAATTGGTTTACCCCTGCGTTTTATCTCACCAAACTCTATTTTTTTCCATGCTATTGCGCCCGTTGGTTTAATTTCTTTAATAATGGGTCCATCGGGTGTTCTTGCCATCAGGAATAACAATAATGTATGAGCACCTGCAATTGATGATTTGCTTAAAAGAACTCTGGATGGTTTTTCTTCGCTATGTGTATACGGAATATTTAATCCCATTCCGCCTGTTCCGCTTGTACCTATTTTTACATACGCCTCTGTATTTATGCTTTTCATACAAGCGTAAAGTATTTGTACGTGCCTTATTAATTGAGGAATATAAAGAGTACATAATAACTTTTCAGTACTTTCAATTATTTCTTCATAAGATGATTTATCTTTTATTTGTTTTGAAATTGATCTATACGAAGTATAGATATCCTGATAGGCGATTGCCGTTGCGGTGTTGATGCAATCAATTATTATTTCGGGTTTGTATTTATTGATAAGTGCATATACAGATGATTGTTCTAATATTTCATCTGTAAGTTCATCGAGTACATCGGACATTAAAATTTTTCTTTTTATTGGATCAGATAAAATTTCGCCTCTTGGAGTATCCTTGTATTCATCTCTTACAAAAATATCACCACCCCAGGGGATAAAATAATTTTCACCTCTATCCGGAAATAGTTCTTTTAATTTTTTAACGGCATCTTCTGCCTCAGATAATTTTAATGATGAAATTATAATGCGGGATGGATTATTGTTTATAATTTTTTTTGCAATAGCACTTCCTACTAAGCCAAATCCACCAAGAATCAGTACGGTTTTATTTTTGATATTCATTTTAGTTCCATAATTAGAAGAAAATAATATGTGAAATTACAGTTTGTATAGCATATTGGCAATATATTGAACTAATAAGTTGTATCCTTTTTTATTTTAATTAAAATATTTATAGTGTTATAAATTGCTATACTTTAGTTGTATTTGTAAATTTGTATTTAATTATAGTTTTCATTCTATGTTTATTTATAAAAAGCGGTAAGTTAGATGAAAGTTCATGAAATTCTAAAACAAGAATATATTATCCCACGGATGCAAGCAACCAATAAAGAAGATGCAATTAATGAATTAATAAATTTATTTAAAAACGATAAACGAGTTTTAGATTATGAAGAAATATGTAACTGTATTCAGTGTAGAGAAAAAATAATGTCTACCGGTGTCGGTAAAGGCTTTGCTATACCTCACGGTAAAACTAATGCGACATCTGAAATACTTGGTGCATTTGGAATTGCAAGAACACCAATTGATTATAAGTCACTTGATGGAGAACCTGTACAGTTAATATTTTTATTAGTCGGTAAAGACAATATGGTAAGCGAACATATAAAATTATTAAGCCGTATTTCACGAATGATGAATGAAGACAGTTTTAGAGAAAAATTATTACAATCCGAAACATCTGAGCAAATATTAAAGGTCTTTAAAGAAGAAGAAGATAAACTGATTGATCTTTAGAGTCTTCTAAAAATTTTAAGATATACGTTTATTGAAATGGTTTTCGGATTCTTCCTCACCCGTCGGAGCCGGACGGGCTTTTTAAGTGAGGACAGAGATGAGTTTCTTGTAAACTAATAATTCGAAAGCCAAGTTTCAGTTAAAAAAATATTTGAACACTCTTTTTTAAAAAATCATTATATGATAAAAGCAATTAAAGGCACTAAGGATATACTTCCTGATAGCATTGGTAAATGGAAACATGTTGAAAATTTAATTTCTTTAATTTTTAAGAATTATAATTATAAAGAAATTAGAACACCTGTATTTGAAGAAACATCTCTGTTTGCAAGGGGAATCGGAGAAGCTACCGATATAGTCGGTAAAGAGATGTACACATTTGAAGACAGAAGTAAAACAAGCATAACACTTAAGCCTGAAATGACCGCATCTGTTGTCCGTGCTTTTATTGAACATTCACTTGGTAAAAAGCAGTCACTTAACAAACTTTATTATATCTCACCAATGTTTAGACAGGAAAGACCGCAAGCAGGAAGGTTGAGAGAATTTCATCAATTCGGTGCAGAAGCTTTAGGCAGCAGTTCCCCGTTACTTGATGTTGAAATGATAAGTATGGCTTATGGTATTTTATCGGGTTTAGGATTAAAAGATTTAACAATAAAAATTAATTCTCTCGGTACACCTGAATCAAGAAAAAAATATACGCAAGAGTTAAGAAAGTATTTAAATGATAAAGAGCATTTACTTTCCGGTGAAAGTAAAGAAAGAATAAGTAAAAATATTTTAAGAATTTTTGACAGTAAAATTGAAAACGATATAGAAGTGATGAAAGGTGCTCCACTATTACTTGATTATCTTGATAACGAAAGTAAAGACGACTTTGAAAAAGTTAAATCCTCACTGACATCTTCTAAAATTTCTTTTGAAATTGACACCTCCCTTGTAAGAGGTTTGGATTATTATACAAAAACTACGTTTGAAATAATCAGCGGAAAGGTCGGTGCTCAAAGTGCGCTTTGCGGTGGTGGAAGGTATGATCTTCTTGTTGAACAGCTTGGAGGTGAACCTACCCCGGGAACCGGTTTTGCTGCCGGAATAGAAAGGATATTAATTGCTTGCGAAAACGAAAATTCATTTGAAGTAACGGAACCATCAATCAATTTGTATATTGTTTGTTTAGAAAAAACATTGATGGCAAAAACATACGAACTTGCACAATCTATACGAAGAAATAATATTTCTGTTGAAATGGATTACATTGGTAGAAGTATAAAAGCACAAATGAGGGAAGCTAATAAATTCAATGCAAAATTCGCCTTGTTTTTTGGAGGTGAAGAATACCAATCCCACAAAAGTCAATTAAAAAATATGGAAACAGGGGAACAGGAAATCATTTCACTTGAAAATATAATTAATAAAATAAACGTGTAATTATGTATCCGATATTATTTAAAATAGGTCCCTTTACAGTTTACAGCTACGGCTTGATGGTCGGTATTGCTTTTATAGTTGCCAACTACCTGCTTACCAAAGAATTTGAAAGGCTGAAACTTGCAAAAAATCTTTCAAACGAAATCACTTTACTTGCGATTGTATTTGGTATTGCAGGAGCAAAACTATTTAGCCTTTTCGAAAATTGGTCTGAATTTTTATCTAATCCTTTAATTGCTTTTTCCCCTGGCGGACTTACATTTTTCGGCGGATTGATTCTCGCAATAATCGCAATTTGGATTTTCCTTAAAAGAAAGAACATTCCTTTTTTCCTCGTTGCCGATGCTGTGTCTCCCGCACTTATTTTAGCCTATGGAATAGGTAGAATAGGCTGTCAATTATCAGGTGACGGTGATTACGGAATACCAACAAAATTACCCTGGGGTACTGATTTTTCAAATGGTACGGTTCCCCCCACTGTAATGTTTAAAGGATTTAATTTTCATAAATATTTCCCAAATTTATCACAGCAATTTCCAAATGGTGTTTTAAACAATACACCACTTCAACCAACTCCAATATATGAATTTATAGCTGCCGTAATAATATTTTTAATTTTATGGAAATTAAGAACAAAAGAATGGGTGCTCGGTAAACTATTTATGCTCTATCTGATTTTAGCCGGTTTAGAGAGGTTCCTAATTGAATTCATCAGACTTAATCCACGGATCCTTTTCGGCTTTACCGAAGCACAATTGATTGCAATTGTTATGATTATTGCCGGTAGTATTGGCTGGTATATTCTCGGTAAAAAAGAAACGGTAAAATAAATTTAATTAATCTATTACTTTGGTTGTATAGACATAGTAATTGTCAGATTATAATTGATATTACGTCTCTACTTTAATATAATAATACAATGAAAATATGACCCTAATAATCGGCAGAAAACCCGTCCTTGAAGCAATCAATTCTGATAGAAATATCGAACAAATTATTCTTCGATTCGGACAAAAAGGTGGGATAATAAATGCCATTAGAATTGCAGCTCAAAAACGGAAAATAAAAATAAGTGAAGTCTCTCCTAAAAAATATGATGAAATAATAACAAGCAAAAACTCACAGGGTGTAGCGGCTAAAATTTCAGAAAGAGATTATGTCTTATTGGATGATTTAATCAATTCAACGAAAGATAAAGGACAATCACTTTTACTTATTCTTGAAGAAATTCAAGATGTACAAAACCTCGGTGCAATTTTACGTACTGCCGAATGTGCTAATGTTGACGGTGTTATAATTACAAAACATAACAGTGCACCTTTAACTGAAACCGTTGCTAAAATATCTGCCGGTGCGGTAGAACATTTAAAAATCAGCCGGGTAAATAATGTAGCGTCAACGATAGAGATACTTAAGCAAAACGGGTTTTGGGTTGTGGGCACTACATTAAAAAATGCTGTTGACTATTCTTCATTAGATTACAAAAGACCTTTGGTTTTAATTTTGGGTAATGAACAGAAAGGGATTAAAAGGTTAACATCTGAAAAATGCGATCATTTAATAAAGATACCTATGGAAGGCAAGATACAATCCCTAAATGTTTCAGTTGCAACCGGTATTATTTTATTTGAGATATCAAGACAAAGAAGAAGCTGAAAATGTTTTTTTGTCTTTGCAGTTAGTCTTTTAAAATTCCATTCACTATTTGATTAAATTGTTGTAAATTTGAAATAAAATGAAAAATAATTGACATAAAAGGGTTTTATATGTTTTTATCTTTATTAAAAAGTAAATCCGTTTCTACTACAAAAATTTTAATTGTTTCATTATTTATTTTACTTCCGATTAATTTATTACATTCACAAAAAGGGGGATATACAAACAAACTTTCTGTAGCTCAAGGTGATACTTTAACTTTTTATTTATCAAGTGAAGTTCCAAAATTTATTATTTCATTTTTTAAGTTTGAAAAAACTCCAATTTGGAAAGCCGACAGTGATAGTGTTAACGGTGTAGTACAAAACGTACCCGATAGTTCTTATTGGTACGGTGCTAATTGGAATGCTACTCTTCAATTTAAAATTCCTTTAACCTGGGAACCCGGTGTATATAGAGCCCAATATCCTATAACACCCGATACTGCCGGAGCAATTATTTTTATTGTAAAAGAAGATTCACTTGGTTCTTATTCAAAGAGCCTTTTTGTGTTGAGCACTAATACGTGGAATGCATATAACAGTTTCGGCGGTAAAAGTCTTTATTCTTTCAACTCAACGAACGGTAAACGCTCTTTTAAAGTATCTTTTCAAAGACCGTTCGAAAGAGACTTGGGGATTTTTGGCTCTCCGGATTATTACAGGTATGGGAATAAATTAATTAATTGGGCTGCAAACAATAATATATTATTAGAAATAGCTTCAATGTACGATTTAGATGTGAACCCTGCTTTTTTGAGTAATTATGATATTGTATTTATTGCCGGGCATAACGAATATTGGTCGCGTGCCGAAAGAAGACAATTCCAAAATTTTGTTAACGACGGCGGTAAACTTATTACTATGTCGGGTAATACAAGTTGGTGGCAGGTAAGATTTGAAGATAACGGAAATACAATGGTTTCTTATAAAGATAAAAATGTAGACCCTTTAAATGGAATTGAGGATTCTTTAGTTACTGTAAATTGGTGGGCTTCTCCTGTCAATGATCCGGCTAATATTTTATTTGGTGCTGATTTTAGAGAAGGCGGTTTTGTAAATTCAAGTAACAATTTTTTACCTAGAAGTCTTGGCTATGGTGATTATGCTGCCTTTAATACTCACTATTGGATTTTTAACGGCACTGGATTAAAAGAAGGTGATGAATTCGGTTATGATAGAGAAATTGTCGGCTATGAAGCCGACGGTGCATTGTTCTTTTATTTTAATGGAGTTCCTACGGTTTTAGATACATTGAATGAACCCCAAGATTATAGAATTTTTGGGGTTTCCCCAACACGCAGAGCTTTATCAGCATCTGTTCCGTATGGGCACGCAACAATGGGAATGTTTACAAATCAAAATGGAGGAGCTGTATTTAATGCGGCAACCACAAATTGGGTAAACGGACTTTATACAGATCTGTCACAAAATATAACACCCGATACGACGGTAAATAGAATAACAAAAAATGTTTATGAGAAATTTAAAGAAAACAGACTGCCTCCGGAAATAGTGTCTTGGTCTCCATTTATGACAGACAATAAAATGATCAATGTTGATCCGGTAGTTTTAAATTCACGTGATGTACTTGTTACTCCCGGAAATTCGAAAATATTAACTGTAGGTACCGTAGACCCAAAAAACCTGGCGGTACATTTTTCTTGGGAGCTTGACGGCAACCCAGTGGGAAATAATAGTTCATCTTATCCATTTACTAATAATGAGTCTTCTGCACAGTACACAAAATTTACTGTAAAAGCATTTGTTTATAATTCAGAAGATACTTCTTCTATTAGCTGGAATTTGTTCGATAGTCCCGTAGTAGTTTCATCAACACCGGTTACAAGAGTAGACCCCGGGGGAAGTTATGTTTATCAAGTAGAGGCATTTAATTTTACACGTGATTCTTTAACTTTCTCCCTCGTAAATCCTACTCCAAATTGGTTAAGCATAGATGCAAAAACAGGACTGATGACAGGAACAGCTCCTTCAACTATTCAGCAGGTAACTGCTGCAGTACGTGTTGAGGATAAAAGCAAAAATACTGATGTACAAATTTATAATATAAATATTATAACAGGTATTAATGATGAAAATACAATGCCAAATACTTTTATACTTTTTCAGAATTATCCAAACCCGTTTAATCCGAGCACAACCATTAGCTTCCAGTTACCGTCTATAAGTTTTGTTACATTAAAAATTTATGATGTACTTGGTAGGGAAGTAAAAACATTACTTAACAAAGAAATGAAAGCCGGAAGTTATAGGTCTATTTTTAATTTTAATAACCTGTCAAGCGGAATTTATTTTTACAGGCTATCTGCCAGCGGAGGGACAAGTGATTTTATTGCTGTTAAGAAAATGGTCCTTCTAAAATAACGAACACCAATCCCATCAATAGCCGGACAAGTAAC
>DRJC01000215.1 GCA_011052365.1 Ignavibacteria bacterium | reverse complement strand
TTTTTTTATCGACATTTATAATAACAACCGGTTCATACGAAATAATCTGTTTTCCACTATTTGCGGTTTTTATGTACGGAAGAGTTCTTATAACATTTTGAATATTACCACCGATAATACTCGTGATCTCACTGTTGGCTGATTTCCTTAAAATAATTACGTTATCTTCAGAGCCTGTAGCAACCAATGTTTTTTGAATTCCGTATGCCATCATTAATACAGCTGCAAAAACAAATACAACCAAAGCTACACCAAAAACAGTGATAGCATTAGTCAGTTTTCTATTTTTAAAATTTTTAAAACTGTATTTAAATGGTATCTTCATTTTACTTCTTTTTAATTAACCGACAAACCTGAACCCGTCAACAATTTTTGTCTTAAGTGCTCTCTGAATAGGAAATATTGCCGAAGCAATTCCGATAAGAATTGCTAATGATGCAGAGAGAATAATTGTAATTGGAACGATTCTAAAAATTGGGAAAAAACCTTTCGGAATTACTTCTGCAAAACCTGCAACAATTGGGAATACAAAAAGCAATCCTATTCCCCCGCCAATAATTGAAATCAGCAATGACTCACCCATTATCAGCCAAATTAAGTGCTTGCCCGAAAACCCCAATGTTTTCATTACCGCATATTCCCTTGTCCTTTCTCGTGCAGACATTATCATTGTGTTGCCCAAGACAAGCATTATAATTCCAATAATAACAAAAGAGATAAAATTCATTGCCGTAATTATTGCACTTGTGGAAGCAAGAAAACCCTGCTGAAAAGCTCTTTCGGTTTCGCTCTTTGTTTCTGCAGTTGAGTTTTTAAATAGTCCGTCTATTTCACTTGAAATTTCCGCAGATTGATTCGGGTCTTTAATTTTAACGATAAACCATCCAATCTTTCCGGCTCTTCCGGGTGAACTTTTTTTCATCGTTTCATCCAAATACTTCCAGTGAAAAAGCATTTGAGTAGCATCGGTAGATTTGAACTTTGGTTTATAAATTCCTCTTACAACAAACTCCCAAGTTCCGGGATAAATATCCCCGTCAATTGTCATAACATCGCCGAGTTTTAACTTATACTGTTTGGCAATATCAGCACCGATAACACAGGAGTTTCTTTCTTTTTTAAAAGTATCAAGTTCTTTTTTTGAAAGAAGAAATTCGGGATAAACATCAAGATAAGTATCGGCATCAACGGCTAAACGGGGAAAGAATTGATTTTTATCGATATAAACACCCTGAAACCAATTAGCATAAGTAACCTTTTCAACTCCATTTATTCTTGCAATTTTATCCCTGTAGGAATAGGGTAAAGGAAAAATAAAAGAAACAGCTTGTCTTGTTATTAACCTGTTCGCAGAAGAAGCATCTACACCTGCATACCAAGCACTAACAACAGTTCTCATAAGCCCGAAGGCAATTACGGCAATAGCAATTCCCAAGATGGTTAAGAATGTTCTTAACTTATGACGAAATGTGTTTCTGAAAATTAATTTTAAAATTTTCATATCTGTTAATTTTTAAATTTCCTTTCTATAATAAACCATCTTCATTATAAAATTTTATCAATCAATCATTCAAGCAACCAATCATTCAATCAAATACATACATTCATACAGCCATACATATTTCTACACCAATTCCCCTTTATCAAGATGCCTTATTAAATGTGCTGTTTCGGCTGCGTGAGGATCGTGAGTTACCATAACAACTGTTTTCTTGAATTCTTTGTTAAGCCTTTCCAACAAAATCAAAATTTCATCCGCTGAATTCTTATCAAGATCGCCGGTAGGTTCATCTGCGACCAAAACCAAGGGATCGGTTACAACCGCTCTGGCAATTGCTACCCTTTGTTCCTGTCCGCCCGAAAGCTGCTTGGGATAGTGATCCATTCTGTCGCTCAAGCTGACAACATTTAATGCCGTTTCAACATGTTCTTTCCTTTCTGATTTTGAAAGATGTGTAAGAAGCAAAGGGAGTTCAACGTTTTCAAAAGCAGTCAACACGGGTATTAAATTATAGAACTGAAAAACAAACCCGATGTTACTTGCACGCCATTTCGCAAGTGCGGATTCATTTAAACTTGAAACTTCCGTTTCGTTTACAAAAATTTTACCTTCAGATGGTTTATCAATACCGGCGATTAAATTAAGCAAGGTCGTTTTGCCTGAGCCGGAAGGTCCCATTAAAGCGATGAATTCTCCTTCGTCAACCGAAAGAGAGAGGTTATTTAAAACAGGGATTTCAAAACTATCTCTTTTATAAGATTTAGAAACATTTTCAACTTTAATTAATGCCGACATATTTCCCTTAATATTATAGTTTATAAAACTTTTACTTCTACACCGTCCTTAATTTTTCCGGTGACATTTTTTATTACTCTATCACCGTCTTCAATTCCGGATAATATTTCAGTATAACTGCCTGACTTTTTACCGGTAGTTACTTCCACTGCAACCGCTTTTTCATTTGATACTTTAAACACAAACATTTTGCCGTTTCTTAAAACTATGGATGAAGTAGGAACAACAAGCATAGGTTTCTGACTTGCAACTATCTTTGAAGTATCTAAACCTAAGAAAAGAACTTTAGCGCTCATTTCGGGGAGTACTTTGCTGTCATATTTTTTGAATGCAACTTTAACCATAACAGTAGCTTTAGAGCGATCGGCAGTCGGTACGATTTTAGCAACATAACCAGGGTAACGAACATCCGAATATGCATCTAAAGAAATTTCACAATTTTGATTCGGTTTAATTCTTTCGATATTAGATTCCGAAACATCCGCTTCAACTTGAAGAGAAGTCATATCCGCCATAGTAACAACGGCGGATCTAGATGTTGTGCTTGCACCCAAAGGAGAAACAATCTCTCCCACTTCCGCATTCTTTGTAAGAACCGTCCCGTCAAACGGTGCTCTAATATTTGTATATTCCAAATCGACTTCAACTTTTTTCACTTGTGCTTCAGCAACTTTTATTGATGCAAGCACACTATAATATTTAGCTTCTGCCGTTTCATAATTCGATTTAGTACCCAGGCTTTTTTCATAAAGGGTTTTTTGTCTTTCGTATTTATTTTTAACATTCAAAAGTTCGGCTTTTTTTAATGATAAATTTGCTTTTGCCTGCTGTAATTGTGCTTTAACATCATCATTTGCAATACGTGCAATAATTTGATTTTTCTTTACAGGGTCACCCTCTACTACTCCTACGTAAACAAGCCTGCCCGTAGCTTTGGATGCAACCGATGCTTTTCTTTGTGCAACCACATAACCGCTTGCAGTTAATATTGCACTTGTTTCGGCTTGTGTAATTTTTGAAGCGGTAACAAGTTTTACTTCAATCTTCTTAGTAAAAATATTTGCCCACAGTATATAACCCAATGCAAAGGTTACTACAACACCTACAAATACAAAAATAGAGATTACAAATTTTTTCTTACTACCGGATGTTTGACTCCCGGTTTTTCTTTCTATTCTTAGCGAAGATAAATCGGAGTTTTTGTTTTCCATTTATTATCGTAATTATGATTGTTTTAAATATGAAAATTTTACATTTAAAAATAAGATTAATATAAAGAAAGAATGAACCTTTTATCATCGATTTGGTTCATTCAAAAAAATTCGACCCTGATTTTTTATTTATTGACAACACGGATATGCAGAGATAAACCGTTCGCCGTAGGTATTTCTTCGGAATTAATTGTTGATTGCTTTTTGAACAATTCTGTCTACCAACGAAGGTGAAATTAATTTTAACTTAATTCCCAACTTCCCTTTCATTGTCATAACTACTTCCCGTTTTCTTTTTGCGGCGGCATTCACAATTATTTTTGAGCATGTTTTAACATCCATTGTTTTGGCATTCTCCAATTTATTTTTACCGATTTGATTTCCATCGGCACCGAGTTCCTTTCCCCTGATTTCCGTATCAACAAACCCGGGATAAATCATAGTTACGCTAACACCGGAATCAGCAAGTTCAATTCTGAGCGAATCAAAAAACCCTGCCATTGCATGCTTACTGGCGGAATAAGCCGTTCTCGTCGGTACACCTGTTTTACCGGTCAAACTTGAAATGCCTATTAATCTGCCTTTACTTTCTTTTAAAAACGGTAAAGCGTAATACGTACAATAAACACTCCCCAAATAATTTACCTGCATTATTTTTTCGAATAGATCAATATCGGTAATATCTTCAAACCTTGTCCACATTGTTATGCCGGCGTTATTTATAAGTGTATCAATTCTTCCGTATTTTTTTACTGTTTCTTCAATTAGATTTTTGCATTGTTTTTTTTCGGTTACATCTGTTTTAACTATTGATACTTTTCCCCCGAATTTCTCGCATTCATTTTTTACTTCTTCAAGCTTTTGGATATTTCTTGCGGCAATAACAAGCCAAGCTCCTTTTTCGGCAAACTGAAGTGCAAGCTCTTTTCCGATTCCCGAAGAAGCACCCGTAACAACAACTACATTTTGTTTAAAATCTTTCATATACAAATATCTTGTTTTATATTTTGCGGTTAAAATAATTAACCATAGTAGGAATAACAAATGAAAATTAGATCAACGGTTTTATTACTTGTTTTTTTAGCTTTACCAATTACGGCACAAAAGAAAGATTCAACAATACTAAATAAATGGATACCATCGGCTGTTGCAGGATTTAATATAAGCCAGCTCGCATTGAGCAACTGGTCACAAGGAGGTGAGAATTCTTTAACCTGGACTCTTACGGGTGATTTTTCATATAATTATCAGGGTAATGATATTGAAGTAAAAAACAATCTTAGACTTGCTTATGGAAGAACAAAATTAGGAAGCGAAGACTTTAAGACTAACAATAATGATTTTTATCTCGAGAGCGTTATTTTAAAAAAAATAGATTTCCCGGTTGACCCTTATTTCAGTAATACTGTCCGTACATCTCTCACAATAGGTTATAACTACGGCACTACTCCGAAAACAGAAATTGTAAACTTTTTCGATCCCGGTTATGTTACACAAAGTATCGGTTTTTATTACGAACCCAACAAAGAATTTAATACTCGTCTTGGTATCGGTGTTGAAGAAGTTTTTACGAGGAATAACACAAAATATGCCGACAACAAATCGACACCTAGAATTGAAAAATCCGGAGTTGAAGCCGGTATCGAATCTGTAAGTTCACTTAAAAAACTTGTAGCGGAAAATTTGCTTTTAAAATCCAAGCTAAGACTATTCACCCGCTTTAACAGCCTTGATGTTTGGGATGTTAGATGGGATAACACAATCGTTGCAAAGATTAACGGTTTCTTAAATGTGAATTTTACTTTCCTGCTGGTCTATCAACAAGACCAATCTCTTAAAACGCAGATTAAACAAGGGTTGCAGTTAGGTTTTGTTTATACAATACTTTAAAAGTTAAAGGTTAACATTTATTGTCTGCTTATTTGTTCCAAGTACCAAAAACAAAATGCTATTTTTTATTTGAATCTAAAATCATGCTTATTCCTTCGGCTCCTTCTTTAAGGGAAAAAGTGTTTTTATAATTATTCTTCCAAAGCCTGCCGACCAATTCCTTTGTCCGTCTTCCGCTTCTACAATAGAACAAGTAGGTATCCCCGTTGTTAATGTTCGGTAATGAATTTTGAAGTGTGCTGTAAGGTATGTGTTCAATTTTTAAGGAATCATCTTTTAAGAATTCTTCTACCCTTTCAAACGATTCTCTTATATCTACAATTTTATATTTTGTTAAATCAACATCTTTGTAACTGATTTCAAAATCTTTCATTCTATTGTAAGCTCCCGGATTTATTTGTTTAATAATTTTATTGCCCCCGCAAAGTGGACAGTTCACATTTTTCTTCCATCTGATCTTTCTGCTGTTTAAAGATAAAAGATCAAAAATTAAAGATTCGTTCCAAACTAATCCATCCCAATTAAGAAGAATTTTTATTGTTTCCAATGCTTGTAAAGTACCGAATATTCCCGGTACAACACCAAGGACTCCCGCATCAGCGCAGGTACCGACACATCCTTCTTCGGGAATGTTCTGCCATAAACACCTGTAACAACCTTGCCCGGTATCCTCAGCAAAACGAAATACTTGAAGCTGACCTTCGAATTGATAAATGCTTGATTGGACCAAATTAATTTTGTTTAAATAGCAGGCATCGTGAAGTAAAAATTTTGTAGCAAAATTATCCGTGCAGTCAAGTACAACATCATAACCGGAGATAATATTTTCAACGTTATCCGGTGAAACGCTTTCAGAAATTTCTTCAATGTTTATGAGCGGATTGAACTTATTAATTTTCTTTTTTGCCGATTGCGTTTTAGTTTTTCCTACTTCTTCATAATCAAAAATAATCTGCCTGTGAAGATTTGTAATTTCAACCTTGTCAAAATCACAAACACCTATTTTGCCAACACCGGCTGCCGATAGATATAGAATGGCAGGGCTTCCCAAACCCCCGGCACCAACAACAAGTGCTTTGGAGTTCTTTAATTTTTCTTGTCCTTCCAATCCAAAGTTGGGCAAGTTGATTTGCCTTTTGTAAAAATTTAACTCGTCGTTATTCATTAGTTCGTTTTGTAATTATTTCCAAAACAGGCAAAACCTCCGAGGTTGCTGACGATTAGAAGAATTTAACTTCTATTTATTTGATAGAAATAATATCAACAAAACCTCGGAGGTTGCTTTATTATTAATGATGATGTTCTTCTGTACAAAACACCCACTTTGAATCAATTGACTTATCAGCATAATGTTCTTTTTTCCAAATCGGTACTGTTTTTTTTACTTCATCAATTATAAATTCACAGGCTCTGAAAGCTTCTCTTCTGTGTTTCGATGTTGCGATAATCCAAACCGCTAAATCACCAATTTGTAAATGACCGACTCTATGGACACAAAATGCATCAAGTATATCAAATTTTTCTCTAACTTGTTCAAGAATTTTTTCTCCTTCTTTTAATGCAAGCCCACTGTAAGCTTCGTATTCCAATGACTCAACGGTTTGACCTTCGTTATGATTTCTTACCCTTCCCTCAAAAGTTACAACTCCCCCGCATTCCGGGGTAACGAATGATTTACTTTTGTATTCTTCAATTGATGAACTGCTGATCTCAAACATATCAGCCTCCGGCTACGGGCGGAATAAATACAATTGTATCCATTTCCTTTAATTCATAATCAAAATCTTCGTAGCAATCGTTTACTGCAACCTTCAGTTCATCTACATTCAAAGAAAAATTATACTTTGATTTCAACTCAGTATAAATATCACCCGGTGTAGAGTATGTCGTATCGATAATTTCTTCGCTTTTATTTGCCTGTTCTCTCAGTGCCGCAAAATATTTAATATTTATTTTCATTACTCGTTTTTTTTTGATGAACGGATTTTCTATCAAATTATTTTTTGTTAATTTAATGCTAAATTAAAATTTATAAGACAAATTTTAATTACTATAAAATTGAACTCATAATTTCCAGAATTTAATTAACAAATATAACAGGTATAAAAATGAAAAAAAGTGTTTTGCTTTTATTGCTAGTTCTAATTTCTACATCTTTTTTATTTAGTAAAGGTGATGATAATAAAAAAGATAAAGACAAAGGTCCCTGGAATACAAAAACATTTTCCGGACTTAAATTCAGAAGTATAGGACCGGCTTTTACATCAGGCAGAATAGCGGACTTTGCTGTAAATCTTAATGACCCTAACGAATATTACGTTGCCGCTGCAAGCGGAAATATTTGGAAGACTACAAATGCCGGTGTTACATTCAAACCCGTATTTGACAAGTACGGCGCTTTTTCAATCGGAATAGTTACCATTGATCCGAACAATCACAATGTGGTTTGGGCAGGCACAGGGGAACGTAACAGTCAGCGTGCACTCGGCTACGGCAATGGTGTTTTTAAATCCGTTAACGGCGGTGTATCTTGGAAGAACATGGGATTGAAAAATTCGCGACAGATCGGTTCTTTAATAATTGATCCAAGAAATTCCGATGTAGTTTTTGTCGGTGCTCTTGGGTCTGTCTGGGGACCGGGTGGTGATCGTGGAATTTTTAAAACTACGGACGGCGGCAAGACGTGGAAAAATGTTTTACACATCAGCAAAAATACCGGGGTCCGCGATGTGATTTTCGACCCCCGAAATCCTGATATTATGTACGCAACTGCTTTTCAGCAAAGAAGACACGTTTTTACAAAAATCGGTGGTGGTCCCGAATCAGCCGTTTATAAATCCGTTGACGGCGGCAATACCTGGTACAAAATAATGAAAGGTTTGCCCAAGGTAGATTTGGGTGGATTGGGGATAACAATTTCCCCGGTAAACCCTGATGTATTATATTTGATTGTTGAAGCTGCAAATGGTAAAAGTGGATTTTTCCGAACGAATAATAGAGGTGCTTCGTGGAAAAAAATGAGTTCACATTCTTCAAGCGGGCAATATTTTAACAGAATATTTAGCGATCCTAAAGACGTAAACAAAGTCTACTCGATGGAAACTGTTTCCAAAGTTACAATAGACGGCGGCAAAACTTGGAAGCCTTTAGGGAACAACAAACGCCACGTTGATGATCACGCAATGTGGATTGACCCCAACAACACTAAACATTTTTTAATTGGCGGCGACGGTGGTGTTTACGAATCATTTGACGGAGGAAAGAATTATGTGTTCAAAAGTAATCTTCCAATCACACAATTTTACAGAGTTGCCGTTGATAACGAATATCCTTTCTACAATGTTTACGGAGGAACTCAAGATAACAACAGTTTTGGCGGACCTTCACAAACAATAAGTAAAGACGGTATTGTAAATTCCGATTGGTTTGTTACAAACGGTGGTGATGGTTTTTGGAGTGCAACTGATCCTGTTGATCCGAATATTGTTTATGCCGAAGCACAGTACGGAAATATGGTTCGGTACGATAGGAAGAGCGGTGAAGCAATTGATATCCGCCCCGAGCCTAAAGCAGGAGAGAAGACTTTTAAATGGAATTGGAATACCCCTTTGTTTGTAAGCCCACATTCACATACAAGACTTTATACCGCTGCTAATTTTGTTTTCCGTAGCGATGACAGAGGCAATACCTGGAAAAGAATCAGCGGTGATATTACAGCCCAGGTTGACAGAAATACATGGAAAGTTATGGGAAAATACTGGAGTATTGATGCAGTTAGAAAAGATGTTTCTACTTCTCTTTACGGAATGGCTGTTTCACTTGATGAATCACCCGTTAAAGAAAATTTATTATACGTCGGAACTGACGACGGTGTAATCCAGGTTTCGGAAGATGCAAAAACCTGGAGGAAAATTGATGAATTTCCGGGTGTTCCAAAATACACTTATGTAAGCGATGTAATGGCTTCCAAGTTTGATGCAAACACTGTCTACGCAACATTCGATAATATTAAAAGAGATGATTTTAAACCGTATGTTTTAGTTAGTTACGATAAAGGAAAAAACTGGGAATCCATTTCTAATAACTTACCCAAAAACGGTTCGGCACACACAATCGAACAGGATTTCAAAGATCCCAATTTACTTTTTGTAGGAACAGAATTTGGTGTTTTCTTTAGTGCCAACGCAGGCAAAAAATGGATACAGCTTAA
>DRJC01000214.1 GCA_011052365.1 Ignavibacteria bacterium | reverse complement strand
TCTATTAAATTATTGCCTTTTTATGAAGTACATTTGATAAAACTTTTACATCGAAAATTCTTCTAATAAATCTTTTAACTCGTTCGTTCTTTCTTCTGTGATTTTCGTCTTTATATTATAGTAAATCATAGGCTGTATAGAACCGCCTTGATAAATTGAGCTGTAAAACCCTACAAAAGATTTTCTATATTTTCTCCATTGCTCTTGGGAATTAATAAAATCATCAACAAATTTTTTACCTGTCAAATCATTTTCATTTGCAAAATCATTTTGTCTTTCTTTAATGATATTAAATAGTTTCGTATATAATTCGTCCAGATTTTTTTGTGCATTTTCATAACTGTATTTTGCACAAAGATTTAGGTCTGTTTGTGTAACAGCTTTTTTGCAATCAACTTTTTTGTTTTGTGCTGTAGTTACATTAGCAAATAAAAATAATATAACTATTATAATTGGAATTATAGCTGCCTTAGTTTTTTCCATTTTTAGTCGATTTAATGTTATACAATAAAGTTTGGTTTAGGCTTTGTATAATATAACAGATAGGAGTAAAAATCAAAAGGAAATTACAGTAAATATTAATTTCTTGAAAGATTATAATTTCAACAATTAAAAATATTTTTTAAAAGTATTAAAAAATAAAATCACAGTTTTCATCATTCAATTTTAACAGCTTTAAAAGTACCATAATTTGTAATTCCGACATAGGTAAGATAGTTCCATTTACCGGTGAAAGTATCGGAATTTATAAAACCAATTAGTTCAACATTGTGATCCGCAAAATTCGGATTAAGTCCAATCCAAAGTTTCCCTTCTGAATATCTGCCTTGAAATTCTCCATCACCATATTGTGGACCAATACCTTTAGGATCATCAACTTTATAAAAATGCCATTCTCCGTATATGTATTCTTTATCCTTAAAATTTAAGTTGAAATATCCTTTAATTATGACCTTACCGGTTTTATCAAATCCTGTGTAGGCGTAACTCCCTGATATAGAATTGTTTAGTGTATTTTCAGTAGGATTATTACAAGAGTATAAAGGAAGAAAAAATAATAAAGTTAAAAATATTTTAAATTTTGCTTTCATCACTCCTCCCTAAAGTTTTTAGACCTTGGTACTTTACAAGTAATATAAAATCTTTTTTATTTAATTCAACCTACTTTTGAAAAACAGGCTTCCCAAATAAAAAGCCTCATTTATATTCAACAAATAGCCTGTTCTATCTTCTATTATTTTTTTCCAAGAATTAAAATCTCTTTTAGAAGAAAAGAAATTAAGTTTTTCGCATTGAGACTCAGCCGCACAGCAACTTAAATCCATATCATACCAAACTACTGTTTCTTTAGGATTTACTCTTACGATTTTATTGTTTCTAATCTCAATATTTATTTTCTCTTTTGAATAAAAACATTCTGAACTGATAACAATATTTTTATTTAACATAAAAGAAATACCGAACGCATCTATTGCACACATAGCAAAAACGGGTTTGTAATTATCATTGGGGAAATTTATTAAGTATTTTGTCTTTGAATTCGAGAAAGGATAAGCAGCGAATATCGTGTCATTATTATCGGTAAGATGAATTATATCATAGCCATCAAATTTTTTCAATATATTTTCCAATTCGGTCTTCCCCAAATTATCAAATGCAAGCAGTATTTCTTTCTTCTGTGGTATATATCCAAAAGTAGGTGTCTCACTTAAAATAAATTTTCTTATTTCATTTTCTTTTTCAGTTAAGGTCTTTCCGAATTTATTATCCATATTTTCGACTTCACAAGTGGTTTCAAAAATTTTGTTTAATATATCTAATCTAATTTCATTCATAAGTTATTAGTTGTTTCTCCAAACACTTTCAAATTTTTTTATTTTAACAGAACCATACGCTTTGTTTCAACAAAACCGCCGGCAACCAATCGGTAAAAATATATCCCGTTTGCAAACTCACTTGCATTAAAATTAACTGTGTAATAACCTAAAGATTTTTCTTCATTAACTAAAACAGCAATTTCCCTACCCAAAATATCGTAAACCTTTAATGAAACAAATGATTGTTGCGGTAGTTTGTAAGAAATTGTTGTTGTCGGATTAAAGGGGTTAGGATAATTTTGTCCAAGGTTAAAATCTTTGGGAAGTAGGTTTTCATTCTTAGTCGAAGTAATTTTTTCATTCTGATAAACTCTTACGTAATCTACTTCCATTTTTTGGGGAAAAACAGTAGTTGTATCAGGACTCCCCGGCCAGTTTCCACCAACTGCAACATTAAGAATTATAAAGAAATTATTTTGGAATTCACTTAATGTATCAGAAGTTATATTTATAATGGAATATTGTTGATCATCAACAAACCACTTTATTGATAGCGAGTCCCAAATTATTGAAAAGACATGAAAATCATTAGAGAAATTTGTAGAATTAAGATAATTAAGTCCGAATGATTTGTGCCCGTTATCATCCCAATGTGCTGTTCCGTAAACTGTTCTATCACCGGACGATCCCCCTCCAATTAGTTCCATAATATCAATTTCACCCGAAGCAGGCCATCCAACTAAAGAGATACTTTCTCCCAGCATCCAAAATGCAGACCATATTCCCTTGCCATACGGTAATTTAATTTTAGCTTCAATTTTTCCGTATTTAAAAAATTTCTTACTTTGTGTTTTTAGTCTGGCAGATGTATAATCTCTTTCTCCAAAACTTTCCCGCTGAGCAACAATTGTCAATACCCCATTATTTACAAATGAATTTGTAGTTCTGTCGGTATAGTATTCCAACTCATTATTTCCCCAACCGTTTCCGCCGGTTTCTCTTGTCCATACCGTTTCGTCAAGTTGTGTTCCATTAAATTCTTCAGCCCAAACTAATTTCCAACTTTGGGCAAACATATTAAAAGGAAATATTAAAAGACTTATAAAAAAGAGGATACAAATTCTTCCAACTAATTTTTTATTGACCATAACAAAATCTACTCATTATTGTAAGATCAAAACAAACTATAATTTTAATTTAACATATTTTTTTTGATAGTACATTTACGTATTTCAAATTGACCTAATTCTATTATTTGTTCTTAGCTTGCTATGATTTTTTATACTTTGCTGTACCTTCGTTATTTTATCTTTTATTAATTTTAATTTTTCATCTTAGTTATTTCCGTGCTTTAATTATTTCAGATGGGAAAGTATTTTGACTAATCTCTAATTTTTTTTCGATTCTAAATCCCGCTTTTATTAAATTCTCTTTAAACGATACCGGGCGGCAACCGGTTAAAAGATTCGGGAATTTTTCTGCTATCCAAAACCAAAATCTATTTGATTTCTTTTTACCAAATGAAAATGTTGATATAATAACAGTTCCATCAGGTTTTAACATCCTGTAAAATTCTTGTGCTATTTTATCAAAAGTTTCTACAGGCATTAAGTCCACCATAAAGTTGTTAATGACTATATCAAATGAGTTGTCTTTAAAATTAAGATTTAATGCGTCCCCTTCTTTTAATTCATAGTTCCCATTTTTTATTTTTTTTAATCTTTTCTTTGCTTTGGCGAGCATATCCGGTGATAGGTCTATTCCCAAATTCCGACCGTTGGGATTCCTTCTTACAATTTGTTCAAAAACGACACCTGTTCCGCAAGCAACTTCTAAAATTGTTTTACCGTCCTTAAATTCTATCAAGTTAATTACATTTTCAGCAGCTTTACTTTCAGTAAACCAACTCCAGATATCATAAAACCATACAACTTTTTTGAAATTTCTTTTGACGTTGGTTTTGTCCGGTTTCCGTTCTAATATTTTCATTCTTTTGTCTTTTAAATATGATTCTTTATCAATCAGTTTTTTAGGGTCTCAAAGAATGATTCAAATTCAATATTAACACATATTAATGTTACGGATTTATATTCGGATATTTTTAAGATTTAATCGACTAAATGATTTTTGATAAACACAAATCCGTGATCTTCAAAATGCTTAAGCTGTGAAAACCGCCCATAGTTTTTATAAAAAACTTCTCTAAAATCAAGCTCTGCTAAAGTTTCCCGTAAATTATTATCTGTTATCCCCCACTGCCAAATGTTGTGGATATCTCCCCAATTTTTATTGTATTCAGTATTTAAATCATTTTTGTGTGAGTAGATATAATCGTAAACATCATCATCCCTTTTCGGGGCTATGTTTTTATATTCTTCTAAAGGAAGAGCAGTTAGCCTAATTGTATTTTCTGAATTAATATATTGCTGATTGTATATTACAATACAATCCGTAATTTTTGAATAATCTTTTAACACTTCATTCCAATCCGGTTTAACCTGGTGAAGCAAAACATCGAAGAAAAAGATGACATCTACTTTTCCTATTTTTTCTACAGTTTCTTTATCCGTAAAGTTTGCGTTGATACACTTTAAATTCGGATATTGTTTTGATTTTTTATCCGCTACCTCATTAGAATTAGTATCTATTAGAAAGCCTTGTTTAATATTGTGTTTTTTTAATGTATAAAATGTGTAAGCTGCATTTACCTTCCACACACCGCCCATATCGGCAAATGTTTTTGGCTCCGACGAAAGATTATTAAAAGCCCGGTCAATCAATTTAAATTTATTTTTATTAACATAAATATTATACCCGTAAAGTAAATTCGGTAGATTTATGAATGCTTTTTCTAGTTTGCGAAATTTAGATGTGTACATGTTTTTATAATCAATAAATTTTGGGGAGTAATTTTGATGTTCTCTTTTTATAGTTAGAATAATCTTCCCCGAATTCTTTTGTTAAAGCATTTTCTTCAATTTTTATTCTGTAGCTTAATGCGGCAAACAATGGAATAGAAATTATTAAAAAGGAAGTCCAAGAGTTCATTCCGATTGCAAGTCCTACACAAATTAAATACAAGCCGAAGTAACTCGGATGCCTTACTATTTTATATAAGCCATCCGTCTTTAAGTGGTGGTCTTTCCTTATTGATACATCAACCGTAAACTCTTCGTTAAGCTGTGTGATAGATATCCATCTTATGAACACACCGACAAATAGAATGGATACTCCGGCATAAGCAATTATAACATTTACCAAAGACCATGTTCTCCAATCGGCGTTAAAAAAAGCCGCAGTAATTGTAAGCGAAATTGTAATCCATAAAATCAAAAGAGAATGTTTATCGCTTTGAGTTTTAATTTTTTCCTTCCTATCTTTTGATCTTTTGGAAAGCATTAATATAAATTCCGACAAGAAATAAAGTATGGAAAGATATGTTATTATTGTAATATCCATTATTATGTAAATATTTTTTTAACCTTCTTAAAACACAAAAGCATTTATTCCAACAACAAAATTATTTTGTCCACGGTAATTGAGCTTCCAAGTAAATTCCAAAGCAATTGGAAGTAACGCCTGACCAATTCCAAAACCAAGTTCGTAAAACGGATGCTGAAATGTTTTGTATGTCCGCGGCAATATTGATTTACTTCCCGACGAAATATTACTCCAAGCAGCATTTAAATACAAATAAAACCTTAGGCGCATATCTTTTAGATACGGTATTTCCAACAGTCTGAAAAGCTCATCATTAAAATTGTGAATGATATTTATTGAAGCAACACGGTCTCCGAAAACCTCGTTGATCCCGAGAGTTCTAAAACTAAAACTTTTACCTCCGGCATTAATATTACCGGGCAGTGCATACATCATTTGGTAAGGAACAGAACCGTTGGTATAAATTCCGTCAATATTTAACCGTAGAACTGCAGTTTTAAAAGTAGGAATTCGCCAATAAATACTCGTGCGGTACATTTCAAAATTTAATTTACTGTTTAAAATAGATTTATTACTGAAATAGAAATCACCGCTAATGATCGGTAAAACATTTCCTCTCCAAATTCTTCTCCTTGAATAACCGTCTTCAATATAGTCGCGAAAATCCAAAGTAAAGTGCGCAGTAACTGCATTAATTTTAGATTCATAAATTGAAGGATTTACACGGTAAGTTCTACTCTTATGAAATAATGAAAAATCCGAATTATTAACAGCACTGTAATCGGTTCTATTTATAAACCCAATACCAAGTTTCAGAACCGGGGATACTTCACTTTTAAGTGAGACTTTAAAACCCTTTTTATAAAAATAATCTCGGAAATCATACTTTGTAAACCAGCTCAATACTGTTGAAGTAAGCACGTTGTAATAATCCGACTCGCCGAATAACTCCGTAATGGTATTGTAAGCATCAAACGAAAGCGCGGTAGTTCGGTAATTACCCAAATAATATTTAGACTTAAACGACGTACTGAATTTTTTATCGGCAAAGCCGTAACCGAATTTGAAAGTAGCGTCCAGCCTTTTATCAAATAAATCTTGAAAGTACAAACGGAAATTCATCGCGTGACCCGAAACTCTGTTGAAATTATAAATATAAAGCGGACTGCCCACAGATATTTTATCATTTATAGAAATAGCGCT
>DRJC01000213.1 GCA_011052365.1 Ignavibacteria bacterium | reverse complement strand
TCAGTCGAAGACTCCTTCGATATGACAACTGCTCTTTTGTGTCATTTGACAAAGGAAACCTAAACTGTCATTCCATAATTACTCTGTCATTTCGACCAACGGGAGAAATCTTTCACTAAAATCTTACACTTCAATTCAACAGAAAAGATATCTCAGTCGAAGACTCCTTCGATATGACAGAGTACTCTTTTATTGTCTTTTAATATTTAAACTGTCATTTCGATCCGAGCAGAGCGAGTGTGAGAAATCTTTCTTTAAAATCTTACACTTCAGTTCAACAGAAAAGATATCTCCCCCGATAAATCGGGATCGATATGACAGGTGCTTTTATAAATCTTTCACTAAAATTATATAAATTTATTTTATGAAAGAACACAATTATTTTGTTTATATCCTTTCAAACTGGAACAACAAAGTTTTATATATTGGAATGACAAATAATTTAGAAAGAAGATTATATGAACACAAAAACAAACTAATAAAAGGCTTTACCCAAAAGTATAACCTAAATAAATTAGTTTACTTTGAACACACAACAGATGTAAATTCAGCAATACAAAGAGAGAAAGAAATAAAAAAGTGGCGAAGAGAAAAAAAGAATAAATTGATTGAAACTATAAATCCCAAGTGGTTGGATTTGAGTGATGAATGGGAATAAACAATCTGTCATTCCATAATTACTCTGTCATTTCGAACCGAGCAGAGCGAGTGTGAGAAATCTTCCTCTAAAATCTTACACTCCAATTCAAACAGAAAAGATATCTCAGTCGAAGACTCCTTCGATATGACAGAGTACTCTTTTATTGTCTTTTAATATTTAGACTGTCATTTCGACCAACGGGAGAAATCTTTTTCTAAAATCTTACACTTCAGTTCAACAGAAAAGATATCTCAGTCGAAGACTCCTTCGATATGACAGAGAAAAGTAAGAATGTTATTTCCTTTTAGGATAATTCCAACCCAACAAAAAATAATAAGTTAAAAAGATAAATAGAATAATAATGGAGTAATTACATTTTTATTTTTATATTTTTGTCGCACTTACTAATTGAATTTTAGACAAAGAATAATGAGATTACTTGATATAACAAATTGGAAAAGAAAAGAACAGTTCAATTTTTTTAAGGAATACGATATTCCTTTCTTCAACATCTGTGCTGAAGTTAACGTTTCAAAATTATATCGTTATACAAAAGAAAATAAATTATCTTTTTTTATTTCATCATTATTCTTATCGATTAAAACTGCTAACGACATCGAGGAGTTCAGATACAGAATTAAAGATGATAAAGTAATTATTTACGATAAGATTAATTGCGGTTCTACTGTGTTAAATGATAATGAAACTTTTAGTTTTTGTTATTTCAAATACTTTGATGATTTTTCTTCTTTCAATAAAAATGCAATAAATGTTTTGGAGAGCAACAAGGATAATGGCGGAAAGCTTCATCCCCACAAAGGACAGGACGATATGATTCATTATTCTGTAATTCCCTGGATTAAATTCACAAGTTTTAAACATGCCGTAAAGTTGGATAAAAATAATTCTATCCCGAAGATTGTACTCGGCAAGTTTGAAGGTAAAAGGGAAGAACTAAAAATGCCTGTCTCTGTTGAAGTTCATCATTCTTTAATGGACGGTTTACACGTCGGTAAATACTTTGAGCTATTTCAAAAGTATTTAAATGAACCACATCTATATTTATAAATTATGTTGTAAATTTTACAGAAATGACAAAACGTTCAAACATCTAATTTTGCGGAAACTTTAGCATATTTTTGCATTCTTAAAATGGCAACAATTTAACCAAGCATTTCGTATATGTTTTTATAATTCCATAAATGAGGAGTCTAAAATGAAAAAAGTAAAAATGATTTCCATAATATTTATCTTACTTTTAACTACTAATATTATTGCTCAAAAAGAAGATGGAATAACTTTTCCTGTAAATGCAACCGGTTCAGTTAAATTACTTGCCGACAATATAAATGTAACAGTAAATTTAGCCGTAGAGAAAAAAAATCCGCAAGAAGCATTTAATGAACATAAATTGAGGGAAGAAAAGATTCTAAATTTGATTAAAAAATATGGCATTCCGGATAAAGATATTTCTTATACATTATTTAAAATATCAAAATTTAAAGATTACAGAAACAATAAGATTACTTTTAAGACAAACCAATCAATTCATTTTAAATTTAAGGATTTTAATAAATATACTCCTTTGCAAATTGATTTACTAAAAAATGGTTTTTATGAATTTAGCAGCGATTTTACAACATCAAAAAGAAAAGAAGGACACGAAAAAAGCGTAGAAATTGCTTTGAAAAATGCAAAAGAAGAAGCAGAAATTTATGCAAAAAATCTAAATATGAAGGTTGGTATAATTACGAGTATAAGTTCTGAAAATCCGAGAATTTATCCTCGCCCTAATTTAATGTTAAAAGCATCAATGGCTCCTTCAAAAAATTTGTTAAATATTCCTCAATTTATTACAATCTCTACAAATGTAAATGTAGTTTTTAGATTATTAAGAAATAAAAAATGAACACTAAAGAAGCATATAATAATTGGGCGGAAACTTATGACTCAGTCGAAAATCCTACAAGAAGTTTAGACGAAAAAGTTGTCCGCACAGAACTGATTGACATTACAGGTAAGGACATTGTTGAAGCAGGCTGCGGAACCGGTAAGAATTCTGTCTATTTTGCTAAATATGCAAAAAGCTTGCAGGCTTTTGACTTAT
This sequence comes from Ignavibacteria bacterium, assembly GCA_011052365.1. Lineage (GTDB taxonomy): Bacteria > Bacteroidota > Ignavibacteria > Ignavibacteriales > Ignavibacteriaceae. The sequence goes on along the minus strand of DRJC01000213.1, from coordinate 2,405 downwards.
CGGAAAATATGCTTGCTGAAGCACGTAAAAAAGTTAATAGTCCGAATGCAGATTTTTTTATTCACGATATAACTAAAACCTGGTCGATTGAAGGTGAAAGCTGTGATTTAGTTTCAATCAATTTAATATTGGAACACATCGAAAATATAAATTTTGTGTTGCAGCAAGCATTCAGAATATTAAGGAAGAAAGGCAGATTATTTATTTGTGAACTACATCCATCAAAACAAGAAAAGGGAAGTGTTGCAAGATTTACTGATGATAAATCAAACAAAGAAATAAAACTTGTATCCTTCTTCCACTCTAAAAAAGATTTTGAAAACGCATGTAAATCGGCGGGATTTATCAATATAATAATGAAAGATTGGTTTGATGAAACAAATGAAGATATCCCAAGATTGCTATCTATCTTAGCCGTAAAATAAATAAAGAATTCATTTTTTTTCTTTTTTAAAATGATATTAACTGATTTTATGCTCATTTCATTTTAATTAGTTTTTTATTTGTTTAATTTTGTCAAATGATTTTTCAACTCTAAAATTTAAAATAATGAAAATAGATAAACCTAAATGTCTTTGCGGTGTATTCGGAATATTCGGAAACTCTAATGCCTCAGTTATAACTTATTACGGGTTACATGCACTTCAGCACAGGGGACAGGAAGCTTGCGGTATTGTTACAAAAAGTTTAAATAAAAAGAATAAGACTGTATTTAATGTTCATAAAAATGAAGGGTTAGTCTCTGAAGTTTTTTCAGATCCCAAAATATTGAATGATGTTTTAATTGGGGATTCAGCTATTGGACATAACCGTTATTCAACAACCGGCTCCTCAGAATCTAAAAAAAATATTCAACCTTTTGTTGTTAATTATAGACTCGGGAATCTTGCAATTGCGCATAACGGGAATATCACTAATGCAAAAGTTTTAAGAGACGAATTGGTGAATGAAGGTGCGATATTCCAAACCACAAGTGACACAGAAGTTGTTTTGCACCTTATTGCACGGAGTAAACTTGATGATCAAGTTGAGCAGATAAAAGAAGCATTGCAAAAATTGGAAGGTGCATTCAGCATAGCAATTTTAACTGAAGATAAACTAATTGCTGCACGTGATTGTTTTGGTTTCCGCCCTCTGTGTCTCGGTAAAAAAGATAATTCTTTTATTATAGCTTCTGAGACCTGTGCCTTTGATGTAAATATGGCTGATTTTATACGTGAAGTTGAACCAGGAGAAATTGTTATTATAGACAAGGAAGCAATTGAGGAACAGAAAGTAAAATCAATAAAGCTATCTGAAGATATATTTGAAAGTAAACACTGTATTTTTGAATATATCTATTTCTCACGTCCGGATAGTTTTGTCTTTGGAAATAATGTAGATAAAATGAGAAGAAGGCTGGGAAAAATACTTGCCAGTAACCATCCTGTTGTTGATAAAGACGGTGACAAAGTGATTGTTATAAGTGTGCCGGATAGTTCCAACACTTGTGCGCTTGGTTACCAGAGACAATTGGAAAAAGACGGAATTAATTCCAAGTTAGAAATCGGTTTGATAAGAAGTCACTATATTGGCAGAACTTTTATTCAGCCCGGTCAAGAAAAGAGGGAAGTGAATGTTCGTATAAAATTTAATATTGTTAAAGGTGTGTTAGAGGGCAGAACAGTTGTAATTGTTGATGATTCTGTGGTTAGGGGAACAACATCAAAACAATTAGTTAAACTAATAAGATCTGCTGACCCAAAAGAAATTCATTTCAGAATATCTTCACCCCCGATAATGCATCCCTGTTACTACGGTATGGATTTTCCAAGCAGAGAAGAACTAATTGCTAACAAATACGGTGGAGATATTAATAAGATGCGGGATTATCTAAAGGTGGATTCATTAGAATATTTGTCTATTGACGAATTGCTGCAAAGTGTAGAAGAAGATGGTAAAGATAATTTTTGTACAGCTTGTTTTTCTGGGGTATATCCAACTGAAGTTGACTTTGCGTTTAAAAAAGAAATTTATGAACAATAATTTTCCTAAATTATGAATATAAATTACAAGGAACTTTTTTCTACAAAATCAAATTTACTTAGTTTATTCAGACTATTTTTAGCGATTCCTTTCTGGATTTTATTCGATCAATTTAACACCCCTTGGGGTCCTGCCGCCCTTTTTTCTTTGTGTATTCTTGTAATAATTACCGATATGTTCGATGGGTTTCTCGCAAGAAAGTTTAACGAAGTTACTGAAATGGGTAAAATAATAGACCCACTTGCAGATAAAGTTGTGGCAGGCGCAATTATTATAAAAATTTACTTACTTGGTTTAATTCCTGATTATTATTTTTTTATGATTGTAGGTAGAGATATAATAATATTTTTGGGTGGTATTTATGTCACAAATAAAATAGG
>DRJC01000212.1 GCA_011052365.1 Ignavibacteria bacterium | reverse complement strand
CCTTTACTTTTCCTTTTTCAGTTTCAGTATTTTTTTCTGCTCATTATACTGCCAGAGCTCAGTCATGCAGCACAGTAGAATATTTCTTCACTTCCTTTGACAGAGCCTTGGCATTTCCCGTAATAGCATCAAGTTTAGCCCAGAAATTTTTACCGTGATTTTTCTCCACCGTGTGAACGAGTTCGTGCAGAATTACGTAGTCTATCAGACTGTCCGGCAATCTCATTAATTGAAGGTTGAGATTTATGTTATTTTTATTTGAGCAGCTTCCCCATCTTGAACGAAGATTTTTTATAAATAATTTGTTGTAATTAAATCCAAATTTTACAGCAAGCACTTCCACTCTTGCCGGCAGGTACTCCTTTGCTTCTATTCTTAGAGCTTCAGTTATTCCTATTCTAACGGCATTCTGTACCTCGGGAGATGTTACCGGTAATCTCTCCGGGTATTTTACTTTGATCATTGATTGGGAAAGGTATATCAATATTTCGTCGGTGTTGCCCTGCTCTATTTTTAATAAGTGATTACGTGTTTTGTAAGTCGTGTTCTCATCAAATAATATTCGTTTGTTTTCCGCTTCTTTAATTTTTAAAAGACTTTTTGTTATCCATTTAATTTTTGATTCGACAAATTTTTCGGCAGTTTTGTAGCTGGCATAGTAAGGTAATGTTACAACAATACCGGCGGATGGTTTAATTCTAATACTTATATTTTTTGCCCTGCGGTTTTTTCTAAAAATTACTTTACCAACAGAATCAAAATTAATTTGCTTTTGCGACATCTATAAATATTTGGTCATTTTTTTATAATAGTGGGAACAAAATAATAAAGAACTTGCACATTATCTTTTGCAAACTAATTCCACAATTTATTTTTAATGATTATCACACAGGGAAATATTTCTTCCTAAATTTTAGTGACACATCAACAAGTAAAATCAGCACCGGAACTTCAACTAAGGGACCAATAACCGCAGCAAAGGCTTCTCCTGAGTCAATTCCAAAAACCGCAATTGCAACAGCTATGGCTAATTCAAAGTTGTTGCTTGCTGCCGTAAATGATAGGGTTGCTGTTTGTGCATAGTTTGCACCAACTTTTTTACTCATATAAAATGATACGAAAAACATTATTACAAAGTATATAAGCAACGGAATTGCAATGCGGATTACGTCCATTGGGAGTTCAACAATAAATTCCCCTTTCAGCGAAAACATTACAAAAATAGTAAATAGCAATGCGTAAAGAGTTACCGGGCTTATCCTCGGAATAAATTTTGTTTCGTACCATTTTTCATTTTTAAGTTTTATTAAACTGAATCTTGTTATAACACCGGCAGCAAAAGGGATACCCAAATAAATAAGAACACTTTCTGCAATTTGTCCGATGGTAACATCTACAACACTGCCTTCCAAACCGAACCACGTTGGAAGAATTGTTATAAACACATAAGCATAAACGGAGTAGAAAAGAACCTGGAAGATTGAGTTGAATGCTACAAGTCCCGCAGCATATTCAGTGTCGCCTTCTGCCAACTTGTTCCACACAATGACCATTGCAATACAGCGGGCAAGTCCAATCATTATAAGTCCGTACATGTAAGAAGGGTAATCACTTAGTAAAAGTATTGCGAGAGCAAACATAAGCACCGGACCGATAATCCAGTTTTGAATGAGTGTAAGGCTTAAGATTTTCCAATCCCGGAAAACTTTACCAAGCTCTTCATACTTTACTTTGGCAAGAGGCGGATACATCATCACAATCAAACCGATTGCTATTGGGAAGTTGGTTGTGCCGCTGGTGAATTCATCCCAGAAATCTGAAATTTGAGGAAATAGATATCCTGAAAAAACCCCGATGAACATTGCAAGGAATATCCATAGAGTAAGGTAACGATCTAAAAATTTGAGTTTCTTTTTCATATTGTTATTGAGGTTTTCTTTGCTGACTCTGCGCTTTCTCTGCGACCTTTGCGGTTGGGTCTCCTCTTAACCGCAGAGTAACGCAAAGTTTTTCGCAAAGTACGCTGAGTTATAAGTTATTTACTATTCTTTTAATACCGTTTTTAAGTAAACTCACATTAAAATTTATAAGTAATCCAAGTTTGCAATTTGAAAGTTTTAAATAAGTTAATACCTGCGCCAGGTGAACATCGTTTAAGGCTTCAACAGATTTAATTTCTATCACAACTTTGTTTTCAACTAAAATATCAATTCTGTAACCGATGTCTAATTTTACGTCATCGTATATTAATGGCATTGGCTTTTGTTTTTCTACTTTTAATTGAAGTTTTTTTAGCTCATAAAAAAGACATTCTTCATAAGCTGATTCCAATAAACCCGGTCCTAAATTTTTATGAACTTTAATTGCAGCCCCAATTATTTCTCTCGATAATTCATTTTCGTCCACTTTGCCCTCCTTTCTCTGCGCCTTCTTTGCGAACTTTGCGGTTAAACCTCCTCTTAACCGCAGAGGAACGCAAAGTTTTTCGCAAAGTACGCTGAGTTATAAATTATTTAACTATCTTTTATTTTCTCATTATAGAAGTGAGCAAATTCTTTCTTAATTTCATCCCTCACTTTCCTGAAAACAGAAAGAATTTCTTCTTCCGTACCTGTCGCTTCCGCCGGATCTTCAAAACCAATGTGTAATTGTTCTTTTACATTTCCAATAAACACCGGACAAGTCTCTCTCGCGTTATCACACACGGTGATTACGTAATCAAATGAATTATTAAGAAATTTGTAAACATTTTTCGGGTACCCGCCGCTTATATCAATTCCAACTTCTTTCATAACTTGTATCGCTTTGGGATGAACAGCCCCTGAAGGTTTTGTCCCGGCAGAATACACATTCAGTTCGTTATCAAATGATTTAAGAAAGCCTTCCGCCATTTGACTCCTGCAGGTATTACCCGTACACAATATTAATATTTTTGTTTTCATATTTTTATTTATCGGCAGTAACGGTTATACTAAATATTCCTTCAACATTATTTTTATATGATTTTAATCCTTCTTCGTTTAGAAATTCTTTCAGTACATTTTCCTGGATTTCAATTTTCTTTCTTTTCTTTATCTCTACATTCTTAAAACCTTGCTCTTTAATCTTGCCGATATATTCTTCTTCACTTATTGCACCTGAGACACAACCCGCATACATCTCCGCCGACTTTCTTAACTCTTCATTTAAATTTCCTTTTACTACTATATCCGATATGCAAAAATGAGCGCCGGGTTTTAATGTTCTGTATATTTCAGAAAATGCTTTTTGTTTATCCGGTACAAGATTCAATACACAGTTACTAATTATTACATCAACCGAATTATCATCAATCGGCATATCTTCAATATCACCGAGTTTAAACTCAATATTTTGATAGCCGAGTTTTTCATTATTCTTTTCTGCTTTGCCCACCATCTCTTCTGTAAAATCTAGTCCTATAACTTTTCCATCAGCGCCCACTAATTGCCGCACCACAAACACGTCGTTCCCCGCACCGCTTCCAAGATCAAGTACAATATCACCTTTTTTAATACCTGCATATTCGGTAGGAATTCCACAGCCTAAACTTAGATCAGCTTCAGCTACATATCCGTCTAATTTAGTATAATCATCATTAAAGACAGAATAATCCGTAATGTCGGATGAACCGCAGCAGGAAGTTGGACCACAGCAATTCTCATCGCTTTTTGCAGCTATTTCCCCATATTTTTGTTTAACAATATTTTTTAGTTTTTTACTATCCGGCATAAAATCCTCCAAAGTTTAACATTCAAAAACTTGATTAAATAATTTATTTATTTCTGATTTTGCTTTTTGTAGATTAGCGTTATTTATGCAATAACATACTTTCGGTCCTTCAATTTCACCCGTTATTAGCCCCACACGTTTTAGTTCTTTTAAATGCTGTGATACAGTTGATTGAGATAACGGAAGAAGTTCAACAATATCTCCGCACATGCAGGCATTCATTCCGGCCAATATCTTTAATATTTTTATTCTCGCCGGATGCGACAATGCTTTTGCAATATCAGCCAACCAAATATCTTTTTTTGTGAATTTTTCTATTTTTGAAAATGCCATTCTTTATTTCCTTTATCGTTAATCGTAAATATACGATAGATATATTTTACAAGCAAATTATTAAATATATTTTTGCACTTTAACTTTAAAAACTGAAAATATATTTCTTACAAAGAACGGGGTTTTATTAAAATAAAATTTAAATTGAGTTCATAATTTTTTGATTTAGGAATTTTATGGACTCAATTAAACTCTTGGTTTCAACCGATAAAGAAAAATTAGACATACCTTTTATACACTCATTTTTAACAAATGCTTATTGGTCAAAAGGCAGAACTTTAGAGCATGTTAAAAAATCTATTGAGAATTCTACCTGTTTCGGTTTGTATTTAAACAATGAGCAAATTGGTTTTGCAAGAGTGCTGAGTGATAAAGTTATTTTTGCCTACTTGATGGATGTATTTATTATTGAAGAGCAAAGAGGCAGAGGATATTCTAAATATTTTTTAAATGAAATATTCGATCATCAAGAATTTAGAGATGTAAAAAAGTGGATGCTTGCTACTAAAGATGCACACAATCTCTATAAAATGTTCGGCTTTACAACTATAACAAACACAGAAAAATGGATGGAAAAATAGTCTGAGAATCGTAGCTCGTTTAATATGAAATTAACACAAAAAAAATAGACAAAATGAAATAAACCATAAAAAGACTTGCAGGGAAAAAACAATATCTTTATAAATTAATATGTATAAAATAACCGAAAGACATAAAGGTGATCTTGATTTTATAATTAATGAATTAAAGAATATCTGTATAAAAAGAAATTATAACGATGCAGTTATAAAATGTAATTTGTTTCTTTATGAATTAAGCGATGAAAACGAAATATCTTCTGTTGAAGATTTTAAAAAATTTAAGAATTCAACAATCACATTGATTGATGAATTAAGATTTACGATAAAAACCGAGATCCGGTATGTTTTGTTTCCTATACCTGATATTAAACAAGATGCATTTGAAATGGGGAAAAAGTATATGAAAAATTTCCTTCAATGGGTTAAACCGGATAGCAACTACACCGAAGCGGAAGTTATGAAAATTTTAGAGGACGAATTATATAGGTTAGATGAAATTGAAAGGATTGTGTTCAAAATAAATAATTGAATAATAGCGATGATCCTACAAATTGGAAACATACATAAAACTTTGAGAGACTAAAAAATCTAATCTTCATTCCGGCAAATGCCGGTAGGCTGGTGTCCATCAAAAGCCGGACTTCGCCGAAACTTCCTCTCAGTTTCATTTCATTTTGAGTACTACAAAAGTGACGTCGTCCGTCTAGGCCTAACTAAGGCTTCGCCGGATTTCCTTTTATTTCTATTTCATCTTGAGTACTACAAAAGTGACGTCATCATCCGGGTCATTACCGTCAATCCAAGTTGATACAGTGTCTTTTAAATGTTCTATTATTTTCTCTGATGATTTATCCGCTACTTCCATAAAAGTTTCTTTTACTTTTTCATAGCCGTACATCACTTTTTCATTGTTAAACAATTCGGGAAATCCATCACTCATTAATAAAATTGTATCACCTTTTGTTAATTGAGTTTCTCTTAACTCGTAAGGGAATGATTTTGTTGCACCCAAAGGCATCCCTCTTATCATCATCTCTTCTAATTCTTTTGTATTGTTTCTATATATAAGTGCCGGTGGCATCCCTGCTGCCGACATCCTTAAAGTATTGTTTTCTATTTTTATTAATGAAAGACACATTGACAATCTTTTAAACTTCATTTCTTTAATACAGCGAGATATTTCGGAGAATGTGAAAAGTATATCAGGATTAGATGCGTATGAATTAAACAAACTTTTAGTTGCCGTTACAATAGTCCCCGCATTAAGTCCGTGACCGGTTGCATCACCGATTGCAACAGTTAGTGTTCCGTCCAAACCGACGTGAAAATCATAATAATCCCCTCCTACTTCAGTAGCCGTCTGCATATAAACTGCTATATCCAAATTTGGTAACTGAGGTAGTTCCTTCGGAAGCATTGATAATTGCAATTGGCGAGCCTCTTCAAGTTCTTTGGTTTTTCTTTCATTTTCTACTTTAACCAATTGAGCTTCCAATTCTAATTTGGCGGTTCTTTTCTCCTGTTCAATTGCTTCTTTGGAAAGTTTCTGAACATTGGTAAGTTGAATTCCTAAATTTTCATTTGTTTGTGCGGAACTGCGGGCAAGATAAACCGACATTGAAATAGGTATACTGAGCAGAAATGTAAAAACAATATATAAATTACTAATTTGAGTTTTTCCAAAAAACAAACCGATAATAGATATAATAATAATAAAACCGGCAAAAAAACCGACACCTGCCCCTATTACCCACGCATTTGGTTTTTTACGTTTTATAGATAGAAACATAACTCTTAGAATTTCAATAGAGGATATAATTACTACAACGACAAACACTATGCCTGTAATGTTTTCTATACCATTAAAAAAAGCCAAAATAAAACTTAATATTGCTATTGATAATAAGTAACGCATAAACTTGATCATTTGACCATAAAATATTTTATACAGAAAAGCTAAAATGCTAATGAATATTGAAATAAGGAAAAAAGGTAAAATAAAAATCTTAGCAAAATAAAAGTTTAAATCCGAATGTATAATATTATTCAGAAGCCCAAAAAGAAAAACAACCCCCATTGAAAATGTAAAAAAAGTATAGTACAAATATTCTTTCTGCGTGGAGTAAAATAAAAACAACAATAGATAGATAACAGAAAGAGTAATAAAAATTCCTACTATCCCGGCAACAAAAGAAATACCAATTGAAAGACTATTTGTATAATCGTCTAGTCCTTTATCCCAATTTTGTAATGTAGCTGCAAACCCGATTCTTTTTGATACCCGGGGATATAAATAAGAATGAATTTTAGGTAAATGATTTGAATATCTAATTGATAGAAGATACGCGAATGACGAATCCAATCTAAGCATAACAGGTTTGTCGGTACGATAAATTTTTTCTTTTTCAAATGTTTTTGAAACCACACCGAATTTGTTTACTAATTTGCCATTCAAAAAAATTTCAGAGGCGCCATAATGATTAAGTACCAATCCGATTGTTTGATATCTTAATGAAGAATCAATAACAATTGTTTTTCTAAACCATCCTATTCCCTTCCAATAGTCAGCCTTAATTGAGTCAAGATTCAAACGGGAATCCACCGTGTCCCAGCCAATAGAGTTAAATGTCGGTAGCGCCCAAGTACTATCATCGCCGTTGTGAAAATCCCAGGCATTATTGATGGAAACATCTTTTGTTTTTAAGCTGTCGCCGTTGATGTAAGTTGTATCTGTAGTCTGGCTTATTATAGATGTTGATAATATTAAAACGAGTAATAATATTTTTTTCATTTAATGAGCCTTAATCTATTTCGCTTTTGATTTTATTATAGTAATTCTTTCTCTAATGTTATTGCAGCACAGAAGCCCCTAACTTCAAGGTTAAAATAGTAATAAAATTTTTTATTTACCTTAAATAAAAGATCTCCTTTTGTTAAATGTAAAAATGGTAGTTATCATTAAGACTATTCCAATAATTAAATTTAACTCTATTCCTTTCCCACTTAAAAGATATTTATGAATAATTTGTGTTATAAATACCGGTCAATCACTTATATCAAGATTAACTTTTGCTACAAAAATATAGTTAAGTAAAAATACAGCAGGGTAAATAATAAATTGTGCAAACCAACTAAAGTATTTATTTTGATTGGACAGAGTGAATACACTTAAATCATCCAATAAAAAAAAACATTTATCTGATGGCTTTTCCATCGTCCAAAGAAAAAAAGTGAAGTTTATTCAAATTAAAATAAATGTCAACTTCTTCACCCGGTCGAGGTTTCTCAATAGCGTGCACTCTGGCAATAAATTGAGAATTACCGAACCTAAAATAAAGTATAGTCTCATTTCCCATCGGTTCAGCAACTTCCAGTTTTATACGATGTTTTTTAAGGATGAGGTTATCATCGGGGTTGTTGTAAATATTTTCCGGACGGATTCCAAGGACAACGGGTTTACCAATATGGTTTTTTATTCCGGTATATCTATTTGAATCTAAATCAACACTAAATGATTTATCATCATTAACAAATTTAAGATTTTCTGTTTCAATTATTTTTCCATTAATAAAATTCATAGGAGGACTACCAATAAATCCGGCTACAAATAAGTTTACAGGAAAATTATAAATATTTAGAGGAGTGTCTATCTGGTTAACACTTCCGTCTTTCATAACCACAATTCTATCCCCCATCGTCATAGCTTCTGTCTGATCGTGTGTAACATATAATATTGTAGCTTCTAAACGATTATGTAATTTGGAAAGCTCTGTTCTCATCTGAACTCTTAATTTTGCATCTAAGTTACTAAGCGGCTCATCAAACAAAAATACTTTTGGATGCCTGACAATTGCTCTCCCGACTGCAACTCTCTGTCTTTGTCCCCCGGATAACGCTTTTGGTTTTCGTTTGAGACACGATTCAAGGTCAAGTATCTTTGCTGCATTTGTAACTCTTTTATTAATTTCTTCTTTTGAATATTTCCGTAACTTTAACCCGAACGCCATATTATCATATACAGTCATATGCGGATATAAAGCGTAATTTTGAAAGACCATCGCAATATCCCTGCTCTTGGGTGAAAGCTCATTAATTAACTTCCCGTCAACATATATTTCACCCGATGATATTTCCTCCAATCCTGCAACCATCCTTAACGTTGTCGTTTTCCCACACCCGGAAGGACCTACAAGAACTAAAAACTCCTTATCCTTAACGGTTAAGTTTACATTTTTTACGGCAATGTTTTTACCTTCGTAAACTTTTGAAACATCTTTCAATACTACTTCAGCCATAAAAATTCCTATTTATAAAAAAATATGTAATCCATTTTTAGTTTAGTATTTATTAACAAATTAATACTTCCAATGGTCATTTAATACTATTTTAAAAAGACAACTTTCTTTGTATCTATAAAATTATCAGTTTTCATTTGCACAAAATAGATACCACTTGCCTGAACTCTTTTATATTCATCTTCGGCGTTCCATTTAACTCTATAAACTCCAGCCCCTTTTTTTTCATTTACTAAAGTTGTAACATACCTACCTAAAATATCATATACTTTTATTTCTACAATTGATGCCCGGTTAAGGGAATATTCTATTTGCGTACTACCATTAAATGGATTCGGATAGTTTTGTAAAAGTTTTGACTTTGTTGGAATATAATTTTTATCCTCTTTTACGTCTGTTACATTGGAAAAAAGTCCTTTAACTTCTGATAAACTGAGTGCATAATTAAAAATTCTAATATCATCAAGAATACCATTAAAATTATAACTACTGTTATTTGGTAACGCTTGTCCAATCGTTAATCCTAATTGAGTCTTATTAATCAAACCATTCCAAGTGCCAAATGCATCGAGTTTTCCATTTAAATATATTTCTACATCAGAGCCGGAATAAGTTAGAGTAATATTATATAATGAATCCTTTTTCAAAAGAGATTCCGAATCCAGGTCATAAATTCCAGTTGACGTATTAATTGTCCAGCGCAGTCTATTTTGGGTTATTGATACTTTCCATCTTTTTTCCCAATTGCCATGAGAAATCGGATAAGCTTCCCTTTGATAAAACTGTCCGACTTTCATCCAAAAATTAAGGGATATTGCTTCGGTAAAATTTAACATATCATTATTACCAACAAGTATATAATCATTAACACCGTTAAAACTATATGCACTATTAATATTTCCAAATCTATCTGAAGTTAACCGGGCGCCATACACAGTACCATTGTTGTTATTACCGGTTTCATCATTTGCATTTCCGTTAAAGGGATAGTAAGCGATTAAATTTCCGACGACATGTTTTGAAAAGTCTCTAACTTCAACAGAGATACTGTCTTTTATTATTCCACCGTTTTGATCATCCACCTCACATAGTATATAATAATTTCCCTCGTTGTTTGGAGCAGTCCATAGAATTTCTTTTCCGCTGCCGGTTATTGATCCATATCCGGCTGACCATGTATAATTCAAAGAATCACCATCTAAATCAGATACTGAAATTATGATTGTAGTTTCACCGTTTAAATCCAATTTCCTTGGTGAAGCAATAATGCTTTCTATAATTGGGGGATGATTAATTCTTTCCAACACGTTAATAACAATACTTGATGTATCACTGCTGCCCGTATTGTCTGTAACAGTGTTTTCTATAGAATATAAACCTTGAATATTAGGGGCAGTCCATTGTATAGCCGAACTATCATTTGCTAATAATTGACCATTAATTCTCCAAGAATAAATTAGGTTTCCACCTTCTCTATCTTCGGCTGTAGAGTAAATATTAACTTGGGAATTAACCAATATACTATCATCACTTGCAACCAATGCTTTTATTCGCGGGGGATAGTTTGCTATTATCCTACCGGAATTATAATCTATCACAACATTATCAACTATCGTTCTATTTAGATCATAAGTTACTGCCTTTCCTGAAGGAACTAAAACAAGCAATAATGCTGAATCTTTTCCAATATCAAATTGTGTCGACCCGGATTTTCCTTTCTGAATAAAGGTGTTTGATACTGCATCATATAGATCATAACTTCCCGAAGGAAGAACAAAGTTAATAGATTTTGACACTTCATAAGGATTATAATATAAATATGATTGATAAGCATTACTATGAAAGTAGTCGGTTTTAAGCAGGTCTAATTTTAGAATTTTTTTTATATTTGTAGTATCTACAATTCCTCCGAGTATTCCTATATGAGAAGCTCCATAAAGTGCGAGATTAGTATTTGCCCATCCGCCGTCTACCGCATCTCCTGTTCCGTACGGACTAAGCCCGTATTTTCTCTGCCGTAAAGCCTCATAAGAAATGATTGATTCAGGATCGTGCGCATTAGACCAAGCTTTATTATCCTGATAAGAATCGGGGAGATATTTGGGATAGAAATATTTTACTGAATTAACAGTATTTAAAACCCATTTACCAATTGCCCTTGCAAAGCGATCATCATATCTTACCAGCGGAACCAGGGCACCAACCTGCTCAATGGTATTCATTGCAAAAGCATAATCATTGTTGCCGTTCACTTCGCCAATCAATCCGTTAACCTCATAGTTACCCCATTTACCAAGTATTAAACCCCAACTTCTTAAGGGACCAACATCAAAACACCAGTTTACAATCTTCTCTATATCATAATTAGTATTTAACTCGGCATTCATTCGTGCTGCTATGTATGCTCCATAAGGCAATTGCAATTCATAAGACGGATTGGAATTTAACGAATTGAGGTACTCCATTGCCCACTCTGCCCCAATTCTATATTTCTGATCAGAAGTTTGTGAATACGCATTATAAAGTATCCACGCTATAGCCCCGGCAGCTTCGGGTTCAGGCACACCGCTATTATTGCCTTTCATTTCAGATAAGAACCATGCTCTATAATTCATTGAAGGTCTATCCCAGGGAGTTGCACTACCACCCATTACTGTTAAAGCCTTCAACCATCTATTTGCAACGGATGTAAATTGATAATTAAAATCTCCTGTACTTGGATATAAACTATATAATTGATAGAAAAAAACATTCGGCATTGTGTCATACCACCAGTCATTTCCGCTGCTTGAATTAGGTGTATTTAAATAGACTTCTTCCCCCTTTTTTTTATTAAAATATTCCTCACTCATTAACACCCAATTGTAACCATTCTGATTACTTTTATCTATACCGCTCAATGAAGCACCGATAATAGAAGGAATAACGTTTATTGCTTCGCCAAGATTAGGATAATTTGTACCGACATAAGAGTGTAACCCAAAGCTATTTTGTG
>DRJC01000211.1 GCA_011052365.1 Ignavibacteria bacterium | reverse complement strand
TTCAATCCAATTTATAACACAACCTTCTCTTTCCATTTTTCTAAACCAGGTCATTTGCCTTTTTGCAAAACTGTTAATCGCGCTATTTAACTTTTGAAACATATCGTTATAGTTCAGTTCACCTTTCAAATACATTGCAATAAATTTATACTCCAAACCGAAAAGCATAAGCCTGTTATAAGTTATACCGGACTTCATTAAACATTCCACTTCTTCAATCATTCCGTTTTCCAATCTATGTTTCAAACGAAGTTTAATTTTTTCTTTGATCTTATCCCTGCTTAAAAATATTCCGATGTTAAAAGAATTAACGTTGGAAGTTATTTTTTCATTTTTTAATTTTGACTTTTCAACGGCAATCGCTTTTATTATTCTTTCTCTGTCAAGTAGGTCTGTTGTGTTATGAAGTTTAGAGTTTAGTTTTTTTAATATTGACACTAATTTTTCAGTAGACATTTTCTTTAATTGTTCAATGTAACCGTCATTGAAATCCGTTTTGCTTAAATTATATTTTTGAAGTATTGAACTTACATAAAGCCCCGTTCCCCCCACCATTATTGGCGTTTTGTTTCTATCTCTAATTTCAGTGAAAGCAGAATTGAAATGTTTTATAAATTCGAATAGATTAAATTCATCTTCCGGTTTTATTATATCAATTAAATGATATTGTATTTTAGTCTTATTGATCCGGTACTCATTTAAATCTTTACCGGTACCGATATTCATTCCTTTATAAACCTGTCGTGAATCGGCGGATATAATTTCACCGTTAAATTTATTTGCAAGCTTTACCCCTAAGTTTGTTTTACCAACGGCGGTCGGTCCGAGAATAGTTATTAAATTATAAGGCATTTTTGATATGCTGTTTGATAGAGTTACTCTTTTACAACAGGCAGGGAGATGGTAAATATTGCTCCACCTTCCGATGAATTTGAAACCGTAAGATTTCCACCGTGGGCTTTCACAATCTTATCGGCAATACTTAATCCAATACCGAGATGTTCGCCTGTTTTGTAAGAAGTAAATTTCTTAAATATTTCTACTTGGGAATCAACCGGTACACCTTCGCCTGAATCTTTAAATTCAATATTAACTTTACCGTCAATTAAAGTTGCAGTAATATAAACAGAACCATTAATTGTTTGAGCATCGCAGGCATTTTTTATAACCTGGTAACAAGCAACAGTAAACTGTTTAGAGTCAATATTAACTTTCGTTTCCACATCAATTTTTTTATAAAGCACAACATTTCTTGATTCGGTGTATTCTGCAAGCAGATCTAAAATATCATTTACGGCTTCTTTAAAGGAAACTTCCTTTAATGATAAGTTTATTTTGTCTTCAGAAAAAACGGATAAATTATCATTCAACGAATCAACAAAATCAGTTTGTTTAATTATTAATTGAAGAACTTGTTTAATCTCTTCGGGAAGCTTATCCTTTCTTAAAATATTCGCATAATGTTTAATTGTAAGTAACGGATTTTTAACATCGTTATAAACATACTTTGAAAAAGATGATAAAGCTTTTTCGCTTTCTTCGTTTAGAAGATCTTCCGTTTGCCTGCAATTTGTAATGGCAGTAAGTAAACTTTTGGAAAAGATTTTCATGATTTCAATATCAATATCCGAAAACATATCGTTTTTGCTATTGAATATTTCTATTACAGAAATTACATTTTCTTCTTCATCTGCAACGGGAACAACAAGTAAATTTTTTGTTTTGTAATTAAACGCTTCATCATAAACAGGATAAAATCTATCATCACTCGAAGCATCTTTAACATGAATAACGCGGTTGCTTAACACACAAACACCGGCTAAGCTTGTATTCATCGGCATTTTTAAGTCGGTAGATTGATTGTTTAAATTAATTTTTGTTTCCAGCATTTTATCTTTTTCATTAACAAGATAAACAATGCTTCTATCGGCATTAGCTAATTCTACAGATAATTCTGCCGCCCTAAGTAAAACTTCGTCTAAACTTTTTTGAAGAAGTAAATCATTAACGGCATTTATTAACTGTAAAAATTGCTTTTCACTTATTCTTTCTTCATCCGGTTTTATATTTTTGGTAACATTATGAGATGGTAAATCTTGATTTATTTCATTCGTAATAATGGCGGGTTTTTCTTCTTCGGTAGTTTTATGTTCTTTGATTGTTTTTTCATTCAATGATTCAGAGATATCCTCTTTTGTCTGAGGCTCTTCAATAATTTTATTTTTTTTAGTTTCTTCTTTTTCAGTAATATTTATGTTAGGCAATATATCGTTTTTTGTATTACCTGCTTTATCTATAAAATAATCTTCTTTTTTTTCTACTTCATCAGTTTTAAAAATATTTTCAAGAGTAATTTCTTCTTCTTTTATATTATCGGTAAAAGAATTGGTAATTGGTTTTTCAGGATGTGCTTTTATTGTTTTTTCGTAATCAATATTTTTTTCTATTTTTTTATCATTTGTACTTTCCTTTGTTATTTCTTTTAGAGTTTTGCCTTGATTAACAATTGTAGTTATTTCAAGGTTTTCTTTTATAACTGTGCTGCTGGAAATTAATTTTTGAAGATCGGAGTATGTAATTGGATACAGTTGACAATCTTTTTCAGCCACACAGGAAAATATTCTTTCACTTTTTTCGAGCAGTTCTTTTTCGCCGAAGAAATCATTTTTATATTTAAATTGTATTTTAGGTGCAAACGGCGGGTTGGGTATTTTTATCTTTACAACTCCTTCCATTATCAGGTAAATGTAATTGCTTTTATCTCCCTTTTTAAAAACAATATCACCCTCTTTGTATTTAATAAACTTATCCGAAGAAAATACAACTTTTACTTTTTTCTTATCTACATTAGCAAAAAGCTTATTTGAGTAAATATCGATTTGTTTTTTAGTGCTAAACATATAGTTAGCTTATATTGATAATTGTTTTACAAAATTTATGGAATAATGAATTCTAATCAAATAGTTAAAGGCATAAAACATATTTACAATAATGATGTTAAAATTGCAAGAATTATTGATATAGCAGGAACCTTTGATTTAAAACCTCATAATAATTATTATTATTCGCTCTTAAAAGCCATCGTAGGTCAGCAACTTTCTGTAAAAGCAGCTTCTTCTATAAACAAAAAGTTTTTTTTGCATTTTAACAATAAGCCTTCGGCACAAAAAATTTATAATTCAAAAGATCAAAATTTAAGAAACCTGGGTCTTTCTTGGGCAAAAGTAAAATATGTAAAAGACCTATCACTAAAAATAATAAATAAAGAAATACACTTCAGAAATATAAACAATAAATCAAACGAAGAAATTAAATCTGAATTAACTAAGGTAAAAGGCATTGGTGTTTGGACTGTAGATATGTTTTTAATATTTACCTTGGTAAGGCTGGATGTTTTACCGATTAATGATCTTGGATTAAGAAAAGCTATTAAGGAAGTATATGGTTTACGAAAATTACCCGATGAGAAAAAAATTGTGAGAATTTCAAAACAAAATCACTGGGAGCCTTATTTCACAATAGCAAGTTGGTATCTGTGGAGAAGTCTTGAGATATAAATATTAATATTTTATTAGTATCTTTTGAATCTTATTTTAAAAAATTGCATCTGATGAACGAAAAAGAATTAATAGAAAAAGCCAAAAAAGGTGATAAATCTGCTTTAGCAAAATTGGTGAAAGAAAACGAAAAAACTGTTTACAATTTTTCGTTTAAGATATGCAGAAATCCGGAACAGGCTGAAAACATAATGCAGGAGACATTTCTCAGCATGATAAAGTCATTAAATCAGTTTGACGGAAATTCCAAATTGACAACCTGGCTATACCGGATAGTATCAAACCATTGTTTGATGGCTTACAGAAAGAAAAAGAACCAGTTTTTATCTTTCGAGGAAGAAAATGATATTGAGCAAAAAACTCCAAGCAACTGGTCTGATATACCATCTAATGCAGTTGAAAATGATGAATTAAAACATATATTGGACGATGCAATTAGTAAACTATCTCCTGATTACAGAATTGTTTTTATTTTAAGAGATGTGAATGGGTACTCAACTGAAGAAACAGGTAAAATTATAAATTTATCCGTGCCTGCAGTAAAGTCAAGACTACGTAGAGCAAGAGCTTTTTTGAGAGATGAAATAAATGAGGCATTTAGAAAATGAAATTAAAAAAAGTCACATGTAAAGAAGTAACTGACCACATTTGTGAAAGTTTGGGTGAAGAATTGAATTCACCTATATGTCTTTCAATAAAGGAGCATCTTAGCTCTTGTACCGACTGCCAGAATTATTTTACATCGATAGAAAAGACAATAGTATTTTATAAAAAATATAATTTGGAACTTCCGAAAGAAGCACACGATAAAATGATGGATCTTCTAAATTTATCAGATGTATAAAAATATATGTCTGAGATAAAAATTAATTAAAGGAACGAAATAATGAGAAAAACCAATTTCCTCTTTCTTGTATTGTTTATTCTTTCAATTGGAGCCTACGGATGTTCAACTAAAGATTCAACTTACAGATCAATAACAGTTGAGCAACTAAAAAAAGAGATGAAAGAAAATCCTGATATGATAATACTTGATGTCAGAACCCCACCCGAACTTAAGGGACCTTTGGGACAAATTAAAGGTGTAATAAATATTCCCGTACAAGTATTAGAGCAAAGAATTTCTGAGTTGGATAAATATAAAGACAAAGAAATTACTGTAATTTGCAGATCTGGTCATAGATCCGCTATTGCTTCTGAAATTCTTTTTAAAAAGGGTTTCAATATTACAAATGTTAAAGGGGGAATGATAGCATACAGAAAAAGTGAAAAACAAAAGTAAATTTTAAATATGTAACTCACGTTACGCATTATTTCATGCTCGTCTCGGAGACGAAGTCTACGGATATCGTATCGTCTATTATTATTACTCTATCTTCTCTCTGTATTTCTCTCACCGTACGTTTTAGTAATGCCCATAACCTTGCTGATGTGAATTCTTCTGAACTTAAAAATCTTGTAACCTTATCGTGACTTATTTTACTTTCTGATAATATCGAAAAACCTGTGGCTGTTGTATAGGAATATGAACTCATAAATAATCAGAGTATATTTCTAAGAGTTGCTTGTTCATCTCTAGCCTCTTATTTTCTTACTTAGAAAGTTAATGATTTTCTAACTTTCTGCGTAACGTGAGTTAATAAAACAAATATTCATTATTAAAAATACCTATGAATATCTTAATTATTGAAGATGAAATTAAAACCGCACGATATATCAAAACCGGTTTATCGGAAAACGGGTTTTTTGTAGATACATCCGATAACGGTTATGAAGGATTGGAATTGGTAAAATCGAATAATTATGATTTGATAATATTGGATGTGATGCTGCCCGGCAAAGATGGTTGGACAATATTAAAAGAGTTAAGAGATAAAGGTAAACTAATGCCTGTAATTTTTCTTACGGCGAAAGATACGGTTTTAGATAAAGTAAAAGGACTTGAATTAGGCGCCGACGACTATTTAATAAAGCCTTTTGCTTTTTCCGAATTATTGGCAAGGATAAGAGCACTACTGAGAAGAGGGAAAACAATTCAACCGGATAAAATAGAAATTGCGGATTTAACTATCGATTTACTTCGTCAAACGGCGCATCGTAACGGGCGGTTTCTTAATCTAACTAAAAAAGAATTTATGCTTCTATCATTATTTGCTCTTCATAAGGGAGAAGTTTTGTCCCGTACTTTAATAGCCGAACAAATTTGGAATATAAATTTTATCACCGATACAAATATAATTGATGTTGCCGTAAGAAGACTTAGACAAAAGTTAGATGACCCTTACGATAAAAAACTGATTCGTACAGTTCGCGGTGTCGGCTATATTTTGGAAGACAGGTAAAATAAGAATGCGCATTAAAATTAAAAATCTTTTCACACGTTATTCAATAACGGGAAGGTTGACAATTCTTTA
>DRJC01000210.1 GCA_011052365.1 Ignavibacteria bacterium | reverse complement strand
TCTTGATTTTAAAAAAGGAATTGGTCTTTTGTTTAAGAAAAAAGCCAGGCATCTTTTTGATATTTATCAACTTATGACTGATATAGCTGAAAAAAAGACAGAAATCAAATTTGAATTGTTGCACGAACTAGTAGTCTTATTCGGTATGACAAGGATAAAAAATTTTGAATATAGACGTGGTGATGCTTTGGGGGAATATACTGAGGAACAGTTCGTGGTAGAACTTTATCCTGTGCTATCAGGCGATGCTATACCCGATCCAGAAGTGATTAAGTGGGAAGTAAGAAAGTTTTTTGATGCTCGTATATTCAATTGGTCGGAAAAGGAGCATAGATTTATTGAAGATTTTAAGCACAAACTATTTCGTCCGGAAGATCTTTTTGGCAAGGGGGATGTTGCAAATCAGATTAAAAATATGCATTACTATAAAGAGATTATGGAAAAAATTATTCCATTTAGAAAACCGTAGGAAAAATTAACAACAGAATAATCTTTTCTTAGCAAGTTGAATTTAGTAAAACAGAACATTTTTAATAAAGTTGGTAAAACGGGTCGAGGGGTATATTAGATACTTTCTGAAAGGAGACATAAAGGGGACGAAAGGGACATTTAAGAAAATATTAAGTGGTAAAACAGTGACAACCTTAAAAAATATTCCCATTAGGAATAAATATCTGCCTAAAGGGCGACAGACAGTGTTGTGGCTGTTTCCTTTATTAATTCAAAACTTCTCTAATGTGCATCCAACCAATTATCACCAATACCTGTATCAACTAAAATCGGAACGTCCATCGGCATTGCGTTTTCCATTAAATTTTTTATCACAGGTAAAAGTTCGTCTACTTCATCTTTGTGAGCATCAAATAACAATTCATCGTGTACTTGTAAAATCATTCTTGTTTTTGTCTGTCTTTTTTTCAACTCATTGTGAATATTTATCATAGCAAGTTTTATCATATCGGCAGCCGTACCTTGAATCGGCATATTTATGGCAACCCTTTCTTCAAATTGTCTTACAACCCTGTTACTGCTGTTAATATTTTTTAGATACCGTCTTCGTCCGAGTAAGGTTTCTGCATAACCTTTTCCTTTTGCCAGTGTGACCGTATCTTCCATATAATTCTTAACTTTCTTAAAAGTGTTGAAGTAAGTTTCTATAATTTCTTTTGCGTGCTTTTGTGTAATACCTAATCTCGTACTTAATCCGAATGGACCGATACCGTATAAAATTCCAAAGTTTACTTCTTTTGCTTTTCTTCTCATATCGTCGGTTACATCTTCGGGCTCAACCATAAACACAAGTGAAGCAGTACTTTTATGAATATCTTCTCCATTTTTGAATGCCCGGAGTAAACCTTCGTCACCACAAATGCTTGCCATTATTCTTAGTTCAATTTGACTGTAGTCGGCACTTAAAATTACGTGTCCTTTATCCCTTGCGATAAATGCTTTCCTTATTTCTTTACCCCGTTCAGTTCTAATAGGAATATTTTGAAGATTGGGATCATTGCTTGCCAACCTTCCCGTAGAAGCGGCAACCTGGTTAAGTGTTGTATGTATTCTTCCTGTCCTCGGATTTATCATTGCGGGCAGTGAGTCTGCGTAAGTAGATTTTAATTTAGATAATTGCCTGTAATCTATTAACAACCCAATGATATCGTGCTGTCCCCTTA
Source organism: Ignavibacteria bacterium (assembly GCA_011052365.1). Classification (GTDB taxonomy): domain Bacteria; phylum Bacteroidota; class Ignavibacteria; order Ignavibacteriales; family Ignavibacteriaceae. Next base: position 1,270 of record DRJC01000210.1, on the reverse strand, counting down.
AATATTCTAATGAACGAGCATCTGTTGAATGCCCTGTCTTTGTTTTTTTTGTAAGCGGAAGACCTAATTTATCAAAAAGAATTTCCTGCAGTTGCTTCGGGGAATTGATGTTAAACTCTATCCCTGATAATTCATAAATATCTTTTGTCAAGTTTTCTAATAAGCTTTGCAGTTCCTTACTTAAATCATTTAAAGTTTTTTTGTCAACATTTATTCCTTCTCTTTCAATATCTTCCAAAACAGGAACAAGAGGGAAGTCCACTTTATATGCGATATCGTTTAAGCCTTCTTTTTCCAATTCCTTTTTAAAAACTTCGTATAATCTGAAAGTGACATCCGCATCTTCGCTGGCGTAATTATTTAGTTCTTCCAATTCAACATCAAAAATTCTTTCCGGTTTTTTTTTGTCACCGATAATTTCTGAAATAGGTATGGTCTTGTAGTTAAGATATTTCTCTGCCAAAGCATCCATTCCGTGTTTTTGATCGGGGTCTAAAATGTAGCTTGCAACCATAGTATCAAAATAGAAATTGTTTGTATTTATGCCTATGCTTCTCAATACTCCTATGTCGTACTTACCGTTTTGGCAGACTTTTTTTATCTTTTCATCTTCAAAAATAGATTTGAAAATATTTATAAAATTTTCGACAGCAATTCTGTCATCTAAATTTTTTGAGAAAAGATCATTATTGTTTTTAAGAGGATTGAGCGGAATAAAAAAACCTTCACCTGCTTTTGTGGAAAAAGAAACTCCGGCGATATTCAGATCTAAATAATTTAGCCCGTCTGTTTCAGTATCAAATACAAAAAGGGAAGACTTCTCCAATTTATCGGCAAGTTTTTGAGCTTCTTTCAATTCGGTTATCAATTGATAATCAGTCTTCTTTTTATCAAACTTAACTTTTGATTCTTCGGTACTAACTTCTTTGTTTTGTTCTTGCCCGTATACACTGAGAAGTCTTTGATACAATCTTGAAAATTCTAATTCAAGGAAAATAGAACGGAGGGAGTCAAAATTAGGGATAGTAAATTTTGTTTGGTTAAAATCAAATTCAATTGGAACATCACAATGAATGGTAGCTAATTCTTTTGAAAGAATAGCATTATCCTTATTTGTTTCCAACTTATTCTTTATTCCTGCTTTTTCGATTTTATTAATGTTTTCGTAGATGTTTTCTACTGTTCCAAATTTTTTAATCAATTCCGTAGCACCTTTTGGTCCAATGCCTGCAACACCCGGAATATCATCCGAACTATCACCTACTAAAGC
>DRJC01000209.1 GCA_011052365.1 Ignavibacteria bacterium | reverse complement strand
TAAAAAGTATGCATAGAACATCTTGATTATGCATATAAATATATTTATCTTATGCATAGATAAAAAAAGGTGAAATAATATGAGAACGACAATTGATATACCTGAAGATTTAATTAAAGAAGCAATGAAAGTAACAAAATCTCCAACTAAAACAGAATTAATCAAAAAGGCTCTTTATAATATAATTCAAAAAAATAAAATTAAATCTTTAAAGAACTATAAAGGAAAAATAGATATTGATATCGATTTAAATATTGTAAGAAATAGAAATGAATATATTAGTTGATAGTTCTATATGGATTGATTATTTCAGAAGTGGTATAAATTCAGATAAGCTTGATGGATACATTGATCAAAATCTTATTTGCATAAATGATTTGATTCTATCAGAATTGGTTCCCTTTCTAAAAGTAAAAAAACAATTTCGTGTTATACAATTACTCTATAATATAACCCGTATTCCACTTAATATTAATTGGCAGAATATAATTAACTTTCAAACCCTTTGTATTAAAAACGGAATCAACAAAGTAGGAATATCTGATCTGATCATTTTGGATAATGTAATTCAAAACGATCTGGTTTTATTCACACTTGATAAACATTTCAGCTTAATAAATAAACACATAAATTTTGAAATATTATAAACATAAAGCATACTAACGTTATAAAGGATTCATCTCTAATCCGACAGAGACGAATTTTTATTAAAAGTGTTTTAAACAGATGTGGGGTCAGAGGATTAATAGGTGGCAAAAAATAAGGTTTAGTTAACTTTGTAGAAAACAAAGCAATGTTTACATTCAATAAAGATTAATTAACCGCAGAGGGAACGGAGAACGCGGAGTGAAAATATATTTAATAATCTCTTGTGTTTACTCTGCGAACCCTTAGCGTTCTCGGCGGTTAATCTGCCGTTAAATCGTATTGTTATTAAGAATAAATAACCACAAATAGAAATTATAGATTTATATAAATATTCTTTTTCTTCAGAATTATTCAACATTTTACTTAAGCAACTTTTGCCGCCCTTTTATCATGTGAACCCAGATATATTTATAAAATTAAAAAATTATTAAATCCGTTCAAAAATTTGTGTAAAAAAAAACTTATACACATATTTACTAAACCTTTTAAAATTCTTTATGAAGTATTTACTTTATCTATCACCATTATTAATATTTATAGTAATCTCATCTGCAAGGGAGCTGAATGAGGGTGCGCTTGGTACAAGATCTAACCCGATAAAAATATATTTTACACCTTCCGTAGATGCTAAAAAGATTTCCTTTAACGCAAAAGAATTAACCGACTATTTAGAAAAAGAAACAGGTTATTACTACATTACCGCTGTTCCGGCAAGTTTTGTAGCAGTAGTTGAAGCATTCGGTTCGGGTAAAGCTGATATAGCAAGCATAAACACCTTCTCTTATTTGATGGCAAACGCTAAATACGGTGCAGAGGCTCTTCTCAGAATTGTAAGAGATGGGAATGAAACAAGCTACAGGGGGCAAATAATTACACGCGTTGATTCCGGTATAGACAGCCTCTCTCAAATTGACGGAAGAAAAATGGCGTACGTTGATCCTTCATCTACTTCGGGATATATTTTACCGAAAGCATTACTTGACCGTCTCGGAATTCATCCCGCTGAAACAGCTTTTGCAATGAGGCACGATAATGTTGTGACTATGGTTTACCAAAAACAAGTGGATGCCGGTGCAACTTATTCAGCACCTCCTGATCAGGAAACCGGAGCCATTATGGATGCCCGCGTACGCGTGATTAAACAATTTCCCGATGTAGCAAAAAAAATAAAAATTATAGGGTACACGGAAAGGATACCTAACGATCCGTGGGTATTTAGAAAAGATATGTCTGAAAAAATGAAAAAAAAGATTGTAGATGCCCTTCTAAAATATGTTAAAACACCTGCCGGACAAAAATCACTTTACGATATTTATGATATAAAAGGATTAATAAGAACTAAAGACAGTGATTATGACGGACTTAGAAAACTTCTTAAAAAAGAAAACATCTCATTTGAAAAGGTTCAAAAGAAAAAATGATTTTAAAAGTAGAAAATTTACACAAGATTTATAAAAACGGAACGCATGCTTTAAAAGGAATAAACTTTGAAGTTAAAAAAGGAGAGTTCCTTGTAATTATAGGTCTTAGCGGTTCGGGTAAATCTACTCTTTTACGGTGCATAAATCGTTTAGTTGAACCGACTGCCGGTAGAGTTAAATTTTTGGGTAAAGACATAACTCACGTTACGGGTGAAGAGCTTAGAAAAGTAAAAACACAAATAGGAATGGTCTTTCAGCATTTTAATCTAATTAACAGGCATTCCGTACTTAAGAATGTAATTTCCGGTAAATTGGGTCAGATGAAAACATTAAATTCTATATTCGGTAATTTTACTGATGATATTTATGAAGAAGCCTACCGGAACCTTGATATTGTCGGCATTAAAGAAAAAGCTAAAGAAAGAGCCAATTCACTTAGCGGCGGTCAGCAGCAAAGGGTTGCAATTGCAAGAAGTTTAATGCAGAGTCCCAAACTTTTACTTGCTGATGAACCTGTTGCTTCTTTGGACCCGGCAACTTCAAATTCTGTTATGAAGTTTTTTGAAAAAGTAAATAAAGAATTCGGAACTACCGTAATTTGCAATCTACATTTTTTAAGCCTTGTAAGAAGATTTGCAACACGCGTAATTGCGCTGAAGTCGGGAGAAATAATTTATGAAGGGGAACCCTCAGAGATAGATGAAAACTGGTTCAAAACAATTTACGGAGATGAAGCGGAAGAGGTTGAAATAAGATGATAAACAAAACTGAAGTAGATCAATCTCCACTTGACATAATAAGGCAGAATCAACGCCTTGAAGAAAGGGCTAATTTCATAAAAGCAATTTTCTTAGATATCTTTTTTGTATTCTATTCCATACTTGTTTTACAAAGAGCAATTTACTATAAATTTATTCTTGATTTAAGAGAGATCCCTTTTAGCTGGGGAAGTATCTTAACCATCTTTTTAATTTCGGTATTTATCGGTACAGGCTGGACGTTTACAAGAACATCTCTTTCTTGTAAACTTTTTGGTATTGCAAAGGATAATAAAGTCACAAAATGGACCGTTGAAATATCCGGCTGGTTTTTATTTAACATTACTTTTATAGCCGGCTGGATAATTACAAAATTATCTATCGTCGATTTATTTAGTCCCGAAGGAGTTCAAGGTGCCGAGAGGCTTTTCGGTGCTTTATTCAGACCCGAGTTCGGTATTTTTGATGATGCTCTTTTTGCAATGATCGAAACAATTTATATTGCATTACTTGCAACATTAATATCAATACCCATCACTTTGGTTATTAGTTTTTTCACTGCAAGAAATTTAATGAAAGGCAGTAAAATAACATTTGCCGTTTATTTTGTACTGAGGTTAGTGCTAAATTTTATACGTTCTATTGAGCCGCTTATTTGGGCAATTATTTTTTCAGTTTGGGTCGGTATCGGTCCTTTTGCTGGTATGATTGCTTTGCTTGTTCATACAATAGCATCAAACGCCAAACTATATTCCGAAGCTATTGAAGGTATTGAGCAAGGACCCGTTGAAGCAATTACTGCAACGGGAGCAAACAAAATACAGGTTGTTTGGTATGCAGTTGTTCCGCAGATAGTTTTACCGTTTTTATCATTTACAATTTACAGGTGGGATATAAACGTAAGAATGGCAACCATTATAGGTCTTGTCGGCGGTGGCGGTATAGGCACAATGCTTATGCAGTATCAAGGATTGGCTCGTTGGCACGAAGTCGGTTTAATTGTTTTAATGATTGCTTTGGTTGTATGGATAATGGATTATATTAGTGCTAAAATTCGTGAGGCTATTTATTAATTGATATATAACATTTGATTTAAATAATCAATAATTTTAAAGTTCAATAAAAGGTGATTTAATATGCCCAGATTAATAGATATTTATTTAGAAAAACTTAAAAAATCTTTAGTGGAAATGTCAAGTATGGTTGACGAACAAGTACATTTTGCTCTAAGATCCGTAAAAGAATTTGATAAGGATTTAGCACAAAAAGTAATTCAGATGGATTTTGTAGTTGATAAATTTGATGTCAAAATCGAAAAAAAATGCCATAAACTATTTGCTCTAAATCAACCCTTCGCTATTGATCTTAGGTCAATTATATCGGCGCTGTCGATAAATAATGATTTGGAAAGGATAGGCGATCTTTCAGTAAATATTTCAGAAAGAGTACTGGAATTAGAGAGGATGCCTGAATTTATTGACCAAACTAAATTTAGTGAAATGTGTGTTGCTGTTGAGCAGATGTTGAAAGACAGCATAGATGCTTATATTCACACGGATGCAGAACTTGCAAAAAAAGTTATTGCTGCTGATGATGAATTGGATGAATTGAATAACATCAATTGTAACGGGTTGAAAGAAATGATGAAAAAGGATCCTAAATTGATTGATGAAGCGATTATATTATTTGTTTTATCGCGTCAGATGGAAAGGATTGGTGACCATTGTACAAACATAGCCGAAGATGTCTATTTCATTGTTGAAGCTCAACTCATAAAACACAAATTTGAAAAAGAATTGTTCTTAGATGAAGAAGACGATTTGGCAAATTGATTTAGAAACTTTCTATTAATATTTTTGCCGTTTCTTTAACGTTAAACAAATCTTCATTTGTTTTACTTAATTCATACGAACAAACGTTGCCCCAACTGCTTTTTACGGAAAGTTTTGCAAATTGAACAATTTTGTTTTTAGATCTTTTCTTGTAAGCACTAATCATAGCGTTGGATAAAACTTCGGTTTCTTTAGAGATCATTTCAGAATAAATTTTTGCTTCTTTCTCAAATGTATTATCCCGCAGCAATAATAATATAAGGTCATATAAAAGTTTATAATTTTCAAGTATTGTAGTTTTAT
>DRJC01000208.1 GCA_011052365.1 Ignavibacteria bacterium | reverse complement strand
CTTCCGTTTGAACCTGCACTTGAAGTTATTGTAAACTGAATTACAGAGAATGTTGCTGTGATAGTATGGTTGGCGGTTACATTTGTAAATGTATATGTCTGCCCGGAATTTGTTGTAACCGTTACAGGAGTTCCGTCAACTTTTATACTATCAATTTTATATCCTGTATTAGGCGTAATTGTGTAAGCTTGGCTTCCGCCTGAATTAACTGAAGTGACACCCAAAGGAGTAATACTTCCGTTTGAACCTGCACTTGAAGTTATTGTAAACTGAATTACAGAGAATGTTGCTGAAATAGTATGATTGACAACTACATTTGTAAATGTATATGTTTGTCCGGAATTTGTTGTAACCGTTTCAGGATTTCCGTCAACTGTTATACTTTCAATTTTGTATCCTGAGCTTGGTGTAATTGTGTAAGCCTGACTTCCGCCTGAATTAACCGAAGTTACACCCAAAGGAGTTATACTTCCGTTTGAACCTGCACTTGAAGTTATTGTAAATAATGTTGCTGAATTTTGAATAGTAACATTCCCGCCACTTGGTATTACATTTGCTCTTACATAATTTACACCGTTATTGGTAAATGTAGTTAAGGATTTAGTAACATTATCTTGGGTAAAAGTAACATTATTCCAATTATTAGGTACTTCAATATCTGTAGTTAATGGATAATTATAAATAGTATTATCAAGCCCGTCATTAACACTAATAATAATTTGATTTGCTGTACTTGATACAACATTAAATGTAAAATTATCCCTCTCTTTAATATATCGTGTTACGTTTCCAATGGTTTCAACCCAAATATCATTGTTATCAGATTTATTTTTTATCCATTGCGCAAGAGCAGTTAACCATTGATTGGAGATAGGTAAATATGAACCTTGACTTAATGCAGCAGCTATTTCAGAAAAAGGTAAAACTTCGTGACCCTGGAATATTGTCCATTGACCGTTATTAATAGAATTCTGAGTAAATGTTTCGTAGTTAGCAAGTTCATCTAAATCATCACTTGGTGTATTTCTAGGTAAATTAAACTCGGCTTGTTTGCTTGTTAAACTATACCATGCATTTCCACTTAATGATGAAGGATTTGGTACATCTCCGATAGCCCTTCCATTTTCAAAATATTTTTTTGTTACATTATCTACCTTAGCATTATGTTCCGTATATGGATAAGCAAATGAAATTACCTTTTCACCTATTTTTTGTTCAATTAAAATTTTTGATTGATATAATTCATAAGTAATAGTGTTGGGGGTTTGTTCGTCTCCAACCGGCATACTCCTTAAATGAGGATGAGTCATTGTATGCGCTGCCATCTCGTGACCTTCCTGAGCCATTTCCAAAAATTGCCACCAAAGACCGTAACGCCATTCGGGAACACTATCGTGAATAGAACCGGCAAGAAGAAAGAATGTTCCTTTAAATCCAAATTGATTTAAAATTGGTCGAGTATTAATATATTGAGATACATAAGCATCGTCAAAAGAAAATGAAAAAGCCGATTTTTTATCATCCGCCCATTTCTTAACAACTATAGCACCCGCATTGGTAGTAGAATTTGTTTTATTTATAGATTGTTTTTTGTCAATCGTTTTACTTATTCCCCAGGTATTTGAATTAAACAAAAAGATGAGAGACAACGTGAGAAATAAGAAATTGCTAAAAAATGATTTTGTAGATTTATTCATAATAATGAGTGCTTTTATGTATTAAATTGAGAAAATAATGCCAATGAAACATTTTCTGTGTTTTATATTTGTTAAATTCCTTCATTTTTTAATTATTTTCTAAAGTTTTATCTATTATTCTGTTAATAAACACAAAATACGAGCCAAAGATTTAATTAAAATAAAATGTTGAATATTAAAACTTTAGAATTGAAGTAAGTGTAACTTTTACACGTAAAATGTGTCTTCTTGAGAAAATTAGGTTCCGTAAACTCTATAAATTTAACTGGTTTTTATCTTTTTGAGCTGGCATTAAAATTGTTATATAATATTGAAAAAATTAGGGATTAAAAAAATGAATTTAGATTTATTTATGTCCAGTATTCAAACAATAGTTTTAATTTTTACAGGAGCTATTCTTTATTTAGAATTTTTTGTCGAAGACCAGGATTTTTAAATAGCTTACAATAAGATGAACCTTTTATTTTTACTTAGCATAACTATTAGTTTAATTTTAGTAGCAACGGTTACTAAAAAACTATATGTGATTAACAGAGAAAGAAAAGAACTGAATAAATTATTTCTCTAAATAATTATTGGACACTTCCCACCCTATTAATTTTACAAATAATATAATTCCTCCACTCATTCATTTTGTATAAATATATTATCTTAACGAATATGATTCGTAAGATTATACACATAGATATGGACGCTTTTTTTGCTTCCGTTGAACAGAGAGACAATCCCGAATACAGGGGAAAGCCCATTGCCGTAGGCAGTTCAAGAACACGGGGTGTTGTTATGACTGCAAGTTACGAAGCGCGAAAATTCGGCGTTGGTTCCGCAATGTCTTCACAATATGCATTAAAATTGTGCCCGAACTTAATATTTGTTCCATCACATTTTGACGCTTATAAAGAAGCATCAAAAAAAATGAAAGAAATATTTTTTCGTTATACGGATCTGATTGAACCTGTTTCAATTGATGAAGCATTTTTGGACGTTACTGAAAACAAACTAAGTATTCCTTCAGCCACGGTAATTGCAAAAAAAATAAAACGAAACATAAAAGACGAATTAGATTTAACAGCTACAGCCGGTGTTTCAATAAATAAATTCCTTGCAAAAGTTGCCTCCGGACTTAATAAACCCGACGGGTTGAACGTGATTAAACCGGGTGAAACCGAGAAGTTTATTGATCAACTTCCAATAAAAAAAATCCCGGGAATAGGTAAAGTAACAGGGAAAAAATTTGAAACACTTGGTGTTAAATTAGGTAAAGACCTAAAAAAATTGGACCTGCAATTTTTACTGAACAAATTCGGTAAACAGGGCAAGTATTTTTATAATGTTGTCAGGTGTATTGATAACAACCCGGTAAAGACAAACCGAATAAGAAAATCAATAGGAGCAGAGCTGACATTTAGCGAAGACATTGATGATATAGGAACAATGCTTTTAAAGTTAGAAGAAATTGCAGGAATTGTTGAAAAAAGAATGAATAAAATAAACACTTACGGTAAAACACTGACATTAAAAGTTAAGTATTTAGACTTCAAACAAATTACAAGGAGTAAAACACTTAAAGAAAAAGTTAAAACAAAGGATGAATTGTTTGAAATATCAAAAGAACTTCTTTCTTCAAACAATGTAGAGAAAAGACCTGTAAGACTACTCGGAATTTATTTATCAAATTTAAACGATAAAAAAGAAAAATACGAAAAACTACAAATGGGTTTTGATTTTTAAATATTAGCTTTTCATTGTAATATTTTTATTATTTTGCAGTTGTTATCATTTCTAATCAAACCATTAAAGGTGTTTATGAAAAAGATCTATCTAATAATACTTTTCCCTTTTATTATAATTTATTCTCAGCAAAATAAACAGCTTCAAAAATTTGGAAAAGATTTTTTTGCATGGAAAACAATTACACAACCATTATCAGGCGATGATATTCCACGTATTGAAAGACCGAATCTTTGGGTGCCGAATTATTCCCCCGAAGCAGTTAAAAATTATAAGGAGAAGTACAAAGAATTTAAAAACAGGCTTGCTGAAATTCCAAAAACAAACTGGACACGCTCCGACAGTGTAGATTATCTTCTACTCCGCTCCGCTGTTGAAAGAGTAAACTGGGAATTAAATATTTTAAAATTACCGGAAAGTCATCCTGAGTTTTATGTGCGACAGACTATTGGCAGTATTTTTGACCTCTTATATATTTCAACACCTTTTACCCCGCAGCGTGCAAAAAATTTATTGGCAAGGCTCAATGCTATTCCCAAAACAATAGCTGATGCAAAGAAAAATTTGACCTCTCCTATAAAACCTTTTGCAAAGGTAGCTTTATCTATGTTGAAGGATATTAGGAAAAAGCTAAATAAAACGGCGGATGAACTGGAAAAATTAAATCCGGATTTATGGAAGTCCAGGCTTCATAAATTAACAGCTGATGCTTCGAGAGCCTTGGAGAGTTATTCCTCCTGGTTAAAAAAACGTTTGCCCAATATGACCGAAAAATTTAATGTTGGTAGAGACAATTATATCTACTTCCTTAAAAACATTGCGCTTGTTCCCTATTCACCCGAAGAACTATTAAGAATGGGAAGGCAGGAATGGAATAGAGCGGTTGCGTTTGATACTTATGAAAAATTAAGAAACAAAAATATTCCTGAAGATAAAATTTTTAAAACTGCAAAAGATCAGATAAATCAGGAAAGAGTTGATGAATTAGATATCAGGAAATTTCTTGAAGAGAAAAATATATTAACAATTCCAAAATGGACAAAGCACTATCTTCTTAGAGAAACTCCGGCTTATTTAAAACCTTTGGGTTTCCTCGGCGTTAATGATGACCTTACATCTAAAACCCGTTCAAATGAAAACGCTTACAGGTATATTTCAAAGCCTTCTAAAGATCTATCGTTTTTTCAAAAGTCCGCTGCTATTGATCCACGACCCTTGATGATCCACGAAGGAATACCGGGACATTTTTTCCAATTAATTGTATCAAGTAAAAATCCGGATTTTATTAGACAGCATTACTTTGACTCAAACTCAAACGAAGGAATTGGATTTTATGTTGAGGAGTTGATGCTTCAATTTGGATTGTTTGATAACAAGCCACACACCCGTGAAATAATCTACAGCTTTATGCGTCTGCGTGCATTAAGAGTTGACGTGGATATTAACCTTGCTTTGGGAAATTATTCAATCAGTGAAGCCGGTAAATATTTAGAAACTACCGTTCCAATGGATAAAGCCACGGCGTATGGTGAAGCAATGTTTTTTGCTTTGGGACCGGGACAGGCAATAACTTATCAAATCGGTAAAATTCAAATACTGAAATTAATAAGCGATGCAAAAATAAAAATGGGCGATAAATTTAATCTTAAAGATTTTCACGATTATATGATGTTAAACGGTAATGTACCGATTTCTCTTCAGAGGTGGGAATATCTCGGACTGAATAATGAGATTAAAAAATTATGGAATTAAAATCACAAATAACAAAATTCAAATAATTTCCAAATAACAATGCTCTAAATTTTAGGATTTGGTTTTTGTTGTTTATTGAATAAAGGAGTATTAAATGCCGGTAAAAAAAACTATAAATATATTAGCTATTATATTATTATTTATTTCCCCTATCCTTCCTCAAACCAAGCAACCCTTAACCCTTAAGGAAATTTTTGCATCAGATGAATTAAGCACAACTCCGGTAAAAAATATAGAATGGCAGCCTGACAGCAAGGCTTTTACATTTACAAAAAGAAATCCGCAAAACGGTTTTTTGGATATTTATAAACATAATGTTGTGACAGGAAAAAGCACAATACTTATAAAAGGAAGTGAGCTTGTTTATAATTCAAAAAGAATAAAGATGAGTAAATACCGCTGGACAAAAGACGGAAAGTATTTGCTTATTGAAGGACCGATAAAATCAATTTGGCGGCATTCGACACAAGCCCCTTTTTATTTGTTAAATGTTAAAACCAAAAAGATTACTGCATTATCAAATGGAAATACCCACCTGCGAAACGTAAAACTTTCTCCCGATGGAAGATTAGTAGGTTTTGTAAGAAACCATAACATCTACGTTGTTGATTTATCAACGGGGAAAGAAAAAGCTGTAACAACAAACGGTACAGATAATATTCTAAACGGAGAGTTCGATTGGGTCTATGAAGAAGAGTTCGGTTTGGCGGATGCTTGGCGTTGGTCACCCGACAGCAAAAAAATTGCCTTCTGGCAGCTCGATCAAACGAGGGTAAAAGTATTTCATTTAATTGACGAGATGTATCGCTACAATAAAATCTTCAATTTGAAATATCCTGAAGTAGGCGAACAAAATTCAATCATAAAAATAGGTGTTGCCGATTTAGCTGCAAACAAAACTAATTGGATGGATATTGGCGACAATGACGATATTTATATTCCAAGAATTTTTTGGACTAACTCATCTTCCAAACTTGCTATTTTAAGATTAAACAGGCACCAGAATTTTTTGGAATTACTGATGGCAAATACTAAAAATGGGAAAACAGAAGTAACCATAACGGATTCAGACCCTGCATGGGTTGACGTAAGACACGATGTTTTATTTTTAAAAAATAAGGATCAAATAATTTGGTCTTCCGAGAAGAGTGGATTTAAACACGCTTATCTTTACGATTACAACGGGAAGCTTATCAATCAAATTACAAAAGGTAATTGGGAGATAACCAAGGTTGCGGACGTGGATGAAAATAATAATTGGCTTTACTTTTACGGAAAAAAAGATTCCCCCATTCAGCAAAATATTTATAGAATAAAATTGGACGGAACAAAATTGGAAAGAATTTCAAAAAAGCACGGATGGCACAACGGAATTTTCTCACCCGATCGTCAGTATTTTATAGACTTCTTTTCAAATGCTTCGACACCCACAAAAACTATATTGAATAATGCCGACGGTTCAATTGTAAGAATAATTAATAGCGGCAATATACCTGCTTTAAAAAATCATAATATGGTTTATCCACAATTTGTAAAAATTAAAACTACAGACGGTACAGAATTAAACGGGTATTTTATCAAACCTTATAATTTTAATCCCGGTAAAAAATACCCCGTTTTAGTTTACGGCTACGGAGGTCCCGGCTCTCAAATGGTGGTTGACAGATGGGGCGGTTACAGAACCTACTGGCATCAGTACATGACGGAACAAGGTTATATTATTTTTGTTATAGACAACCGTGGAACAGGCGGAAGAGGTAAAGCTTTTAAAAATTTAGCATACGGTGACTTGAGCAAATGGTCTGTTCACGACCAAATTGAAGGTGCAAAATATCTTGCAAAGCTACCTTACGTAAATAAAAACCGTATCGGTTTTTGGGGATGGAGCGGCGGAGGTTATTTAACAATTGCAATGCTCACAAGAGGTGCCGATTATTTTAAAACCGGGGTTGCAGTTGCACCCGTTACCGACTTTAGATTATACGATGCTATTTGGACGGAAAGATATATGGGACTTATTAACGAAAATGTTGAAGGCTATAAAAAAGCTGATTTGATAAATACTGCCGGGGGGTTAAAAGGTAAACTGTTAATTATTCACGGCTCCGGCGATGATAATGTACACTACCAAAATACGCTGCAATTTATTAACAAAAGTATTTCAATAAATAAACAGGTTGATATGTTTATTTATCCCAACAGGGCACACAGTATATCCGGTGGAAATACAAGGCT
>DRJC01000207.1 GCA_011052365.1 Ignavibacteria bacterium | reverse complement strand
TTTCCTTCTTTATCAATCAGATCTTCAATTTGAATTTTAGAAGCAATATTATTCAACTCACCCTTTGCCAATCCTTTTTCAGCTAAGTCTCTGAAGTGAAATGGAATGTTTCTTTCTTTAAAAAATCTTTGTGCTTTTTTTGTATCGTTACACTTTTTAGTGCCATAGATAATAATATTCATAAATGTTTCTATTCCTTTATCAAAATGTTTTGTGTCCTTTTTGCACGCGGGAATCTACTCTTTAATCCATTTTTAGTTATGGCTGCCGTACCTAAAATATTACCTTTATATTTAACAACACATTGTCTTCCTTGAATTACAACATTTTTAATTGTTCCGCCTTCAATATAGGTTTTCAATTCATTCAAAGATCTTAACTCGTAAATATTTCTAATTATATATTTCTCTAATATCTCGGCAGCCTGTGTATGTAATATTGTGTTACTGTGTTTATCAACCTTTCCGAATCTTACTCCAAATCTATGGAAAATATCAAGATTATCAATATCAAAATTTTTATTGATAAAAAATATATTGTTGTCGTTCAGTGTAAATTTAAATTTATTCATTACTTTTTTATCAATTCCAAAATCCCCATAAATATTAGACAGATATGATTTTGATTTTTGACTGTTGGGGCTTAATACTTGAGATTTTATTCTAATCTTTACTCGTTCCGGGAAATTAGTAACATCTGTTTTAATAAGTTTAATTATAAAAAATCCGTCCGAATCATTTTCCCAGGGTAAGATACGCCTTGCAAGAGATAACGATGGATTTAAATTCAAACCTTTATATTCGGTTAATCCGGGATGAGATTCTACAGGTAATTTAATTCGACAAACTTCAACCGGGTATATTTCTAAAATCTTATTTAAAACAATTTCATTTTCTTCGGGTGTTAGTGTGCACGTGGAGTAAACTATTTCGCCGCCGACCTTTGCCATTTTTATTGCCGATATTAAAAGTCTGAATTGCAATTCCCCCAATGATTCGGCTCTTTCAAGAGACCACCAATCATTAACTTCATCTTTTTTATGTATAATGCCGAGACCGCTGCAAGGTGCATCAACAAGAATTTTATCGAAATATCCTGGAAAATATCTGCTCAGCCATTCACCCCTATTATGGGTAACGGCGGTATTAACTAAATTGATTCTATCAATATTATAAACAAGCGTACTGACCCGGCTTTGCTTTATTTCGTTTGCAATCAGTGTCCCGGTATTGTTCATCATTTCACCGAGTTCGGTAGTTTTAGAACCGGGAGCCGCACATAAATCGAGAACCTTATCATCAGAAGCAGGGGAAAGAACCAAAGGCGGAATCATCGAAGAAAGTCCCTGAATATAAAATTTACCGGTTACGTGCTGCAATGTTTTCCCGACAATTTTTTCTCCCTCAATTACTTTCAGGGCATTCGGTATATTTTCAATTTCCTTACATACAACACCGTATTGTTTTTTAAGAGAATTAATTAAATCTAATTTATTGGTCTTTAATGAATTTACTCTTAAATAAACGGAGGGTTCTCTTTTTATAAATTCTTCATATTTCCTTTCCAAACTTTTTCCGTATAAAGAAGTTAAGTACTCTCTTATTTCATTATTTACAATGCTCAAAAGGTTTCTCTTAGTATCTAATAAGGTTTAAAGAATGAAATATTTCGTTTGTAACCGAGTGAAGATTAGTATTTGACTTGAAGGTTTTTTTATAATCAGATTGAATTTTAATCAATATGGAATCGAGATATTTTTCGTATTCGGTTAAAACACTTTTTAATTCTGAAATATTATTTGGCATTCTTACTTTATCAACTTTTTTTCTGCCGGCATATACCAAATATTTTGCCTGGTAATAATCATCGACTTGAAGAAAAACGTTTCCCTCGATATCTAATACTTCATATTTACCAAAAAATTCTTCACCTAAGAATAATGATTTTTCTTTTAACTCGATCTCATTGCAATCTTCATCTTTTAAAAAATCATCAGGGAATACTTTTAACCCCTCTTTACTAATTTCCAACTTCCATTTATTTACAAATTCTTTTTCGTTCAATTAATTTTCATCTTTGTTATGGATTGAAATAAATTTGGTTAGAATTTTTTTTAAGTCATTTTGGTCGGAGTATCTTTTTAATGTTAACAATTCATTATCACAGCCTGTAAGCATTGCAGTTACTCTTTTCACGTTTATGTGGGCAAGAGCAAGTATAGGGATTTTCTTTTGATGAAGTGTGTATGAAATTTCATATCCCACCCCTGTGCTTGAACCCGATACTTCAGCTATAAATAATTGGCTGTTGTCAATCCAGTTAATATCACGAAAGTAAATATCCCTATCGGTTATATTGCAGGGTGTGTGGAAATCATTATTAAACTGAGAGAAAGCAATGTGTCCTAAAAACTTAATGTGATTTATAATTTCTAAATAAAAATTTTGGTAGTCGGTGTTGCCGCTGATGGGTCCCGAACAATAAATTTTCATTAGTTTATTTTTCCAATGATGTAAGTTTTCATAGTAAAATTTTATCTATCGTTAATTAAAAGGTATGAATGTATGTTCGCCTTCGGCGGAGTATGGATGAAAGTAATTAAATTCGAAAAATTTTAAAATTTTTATTAACAAATTCCTGCATTCATTCAACACAACATTCATACAGATTACAGTTGCATATTTATTTAAAAGTTTAAAACCGCTTTTATTATAATAAATTATTGTTTCTACGAATTAATTATTTAAAATCTTATCATAAAATTTTTCGTATTGGGGTATTATTCTTTCTTTATCAAAATTCTCTTCAACACGTTTGCGGGAAGCTTTTGAGAATAGGTCATATTTTTTTTCATTTGTAAAAAGTTCAATAACGTATTTTGCCATCCTGTCAACATCACCTATCTCTGCTATATACCCGGTTTCATTATGGCTTATAAGTTCCGGCAATCCGCCTACACTTGAACTTACAACCGGTAAACCGCAGGACATAGCTTCCAATGCTGCAAGACCGAAGCTTTCCGATTGAGAAGGGATTAAAAATATGTCGGAAGCATTTAGTATTTCCACTAACCCGTTCTGCTTACCCAGGAATTTTACATGATCACATAAATTTAGTTCTCTGCAAAGCCTTTCGCATTCCGATCTGTCCGGTCCATCTCCTACCAATACTAATTGGGCGGATATTTCCTTTCTTACTTTTTCTAAAATTCTTATTGTTTCGGGTACTCTTTTTACGGGTCTGAAGTTAGAAGTATGAACTATTATTTTTTCATTGTGCGGTGCTATATGTTCTCTTAATTTTTGAGTGCCGTTGGGTTTGTAAAGATTAGCATCAACAAAATTATTTATAACAGTAATATCTTTTTTAATATTATAATTTGTAAGTGTTTTTTCTTTCAGAAACCTTGAAACAGCCGAGACACCGTCGCTTTCTTCAATACTGAATTTTACCATAGGTAAAAATGAAGGTTCTAATCCAACCAGGGTTATATCTGTTCCGTGGAGAGTGGTAATTATTTTAAGCTCGCTTTTATCTTTTAGCATTTGTTTCGCAAGATATGCACTGACAGCGTGAGGTATGGCATAGTGAACATGAAGAAGATCAAGTTTCTCAAATTTTGCTACCTCTACCATTTTGCTGGCGAGTGCTAAGCTGTACATTGAATGTTCAAACAACGGGTAATTACTCATTTCAACTTCGTGAAAAACAATATTTTCAACAAACTCACCAAGTCTAAAAGGTCTGGCATAACTTATAAAATGAACCTTGTGTCCCTTTAAAGCCAATGCTTTTCCAAGCTCCGTTGCAATCGCACCGCTACCTCCGTATGTCGGGTAGCAAGTGATTCCTATTTTCATAAAAAAATTTATCTAATTAATTAAAAAATGTTACAACAAATTACCAAAAAAAATAGTTATCCTTTCGGAATAGGTTTATCAACGATTAATCTATGATTTAAATTAGCAATTCGTAAAGCAATTCCATAAACCAGCCAAGACATTTTTTTCAATTTTTTAAAGTTGATTTTATCTACTTCATCAGTATCCCTATGGTAATCTTTTCTCATATTGTCAAAGAAAAACACAATGGGTATTCCATGCTTTGCATAATTATAATGGTCGCTTCTGTAATAGAACCTGTTTGGATCGTTCGGGTCATCGAATTTATAATCCAAATGGAATTTTGTTGTTTTAGAGTTTACGTCTTCAACAATTTTTTTCATCTCGGAGCTTAGTTTATCCGAACCTATGGAATAGATGGAATCCGTTGCCATTCTACCAACCATATCGATATTTATTTGTGCTACTATCTTTTTGTCTTTTATAAGCTGAAGATTATCTGTTAAATAGCGAGAGCCTAAAAGTCCTTTTTCTTCACCGGTGTGGAATACAATTAATACCGATCTTTTATTTGCTTTTGTTTTTGCAAGAGTCTTTGCAACCTCCATAATTACAACAGTACCCGAACCGTCATCATCGGCACCGTTATAAACTTTACCGTTAATAACCCCTACGTGATCGTAATGTGCACCAATAGCAACATATTCATTTTTTAAGACCGGATCATTTCCTTCAATAACCCCAACTATATTTGCGCTTTGTCTCACTTCTTTGCTTCTGTCGTATTTAACCTTTAGGACACCGTCAAACTCTTCTGCTTCTGTTTTGTTACCTTCTTTCATTTTCTTCATTAATTTTTCAAAATCAATATTTTGTGTCGCAAATATTTTTTTTAAGGAAGCAGTATTTAAATAAGCGAAAACAAAACCTTGTTTATCAGTCTTCTCTTTTGAAATAAGTTTATAACTTGGTCTTTTAAGAAATCCCATAAGCCTGGGCCAGAAAGCGAGAACCCGTTTATCTGCTTGCATTAGTATTCCTGCAGCGCCGTGCTTTTTGGCGTTTTCAATTTTGCTCTTCCTGCTTGAAAATTTTGATTTTTCTTTTCCGTTAAAATAATCGTCTTTTTGGCTAACAGGTTCGCCGTCTAAAATCAGTACAAATTTTCCTTTTACATCTAAATTTTTATAATCGTCGTAACCAAATTCCGGTGCAGTAATTCCGTAACCGGCAAAGACTAATTTATAAGAAGGCTTAAGACTATCTTGGTTGGAACCTCTGCCGAAGAAAAAATCGTTCATAAATTTTAAATCAGTTGAAACACTATCTTTTATAAAAGACAATTTCGAATCTTCGTTCGTTTTTTCAACATTCAATTTAAACGACTGGAGAAAAGATCCGTTTTTGAAAAACGGTTTTACTCCTGCTTTTTTTAACTGGCTTATAATATAAAGCTGCGCAAGTTTTGCACCACGAGTTGTAGCTTCACGTCCTTCAAACAAATCTGATGCCAACACTTCAAGATTTGTTTTGATATTTGATTCGGTAATAATTTTACTTACACCCTGTGGCAATATACCAGTTGCAAAAAATGTAAGTGAAAAAAGCAGAATGTAACTTAGTCTTCTCATTATTTTCCTCTTTGGATTATGAAATTTTTGTTTTATAAAAAACTATTCTAATTTAACCTTTCATAATAAAAAGCTTAATGAAATCATTCAAATAATATTTGATGAGTGGTAATGAAAATTCTTGTCATAGGGCAATCTGTTGTCGATAAAATAAACTCCCCGGTTAATAAAGTAACCCAAGCCGGCGGTATTTATTATAGTGTATTAGGACTTAACAGCATAAAAGCACCCGGAGATGAATTTTATTTAATTTCATCTGTTTCAAAAAACAGTTATAAATATTTTGCGGATGAGTATGATAAAGTTAATAAGAAATATCTGACCTGGAGTGACTTAATACCGACGGTTACATTAAATATTTTTAACGACAGGGAAAGGGATGAACAATATGACAGCATAAATTCGGCTTTGTTTGTAAAATATAATGTACTAAATGAGTTTGACGGTATTCTTTTAAATATGATAACAGGGTTTGATGTTAGTTTAACTCAGCTTAAAAGAATACGATCCGAATTTAAAGGAACTATTTATTTTGATGTCCATTCTATGGCTCGTAGAATAGGTAAAAATATGAAGCGTGAATTCAGAGTGATTCCCAATTTTTCCGAATGGGCAAAAAATGTTGATATAATACAAGTAAACGAAACTGAGTTTAAATGTCTTACCAACGAAAAAGATGAATTAAAAATTGCCTGTTCGGTTCTTAATTACGGTGTTAAGTATTTAATAAAAACAATGGGGAACAAAGGATTCCGTATTTATGGGATGAACAGAGGCGAAGTAACATCCGTTTTCCATTCGGCAAAAAAAGTAAAAGCAGGTGCCTTTGTAGGATGCGGTGATGTTTTTGGGAGCGTGTTCTTTTATAATTATATTAAGGGTGATTCTATAAAAAATATATTATTAAAAGCTAACAAAGCTTCGGGTTTTGCTGCTTCTTGCAGTGATGTTGAAAGCATGAAAAAATTAAGTAATGAATTATAATTCCGGAATAGTAAAGAAAAGAATATTTATTACCGGCTCAAATGGTGCATTGGGATTAAATACCGTTAAATTTTATTCCGATATCGAAAATGTTGAACTACTGTGTACTTCAAAATCCGCAACCGACATTTATCCCGATGTACAATTTATTAAATGTGATATTACCAATAGAGATTTAGTAAAAAAAACAGTGCTGGATTTCTGTCCGGATTATGTGATAAATACAGCTGCATTTACTAATGTTGATTTGTGCGAATCAAAAAAAGAAACAGCATGGAAGACAAATGTTAAAGCAGTAGAATATCTTGCAGAAGCGTGCCGTGCAATTGATGCACGCTTAATTCACATTTCAACCGATTATATTTTTGACGGTAAAAACGGTCCCTACTCTGAAAATGATAAATCAAATCCTCTCAGCTATTACGGCAGAACAAAATTAGCAAGTGAAAATGCTTTGAAGATTAGCGGGATAAATTATACAATTTTGCGAACCAATGTTTTATACGGCGCTGCTGAAAAGGGTAAATCAGATTTTGTATATTGGGTTATTAATTCACTAAGAGAAGGAAAAGAAATAAGAATAGTTACCGATCAATTTAACAACCCGACTTTTGTAGATGATTTGGTAAGCGGCATAAATAAAGTAATAGAATTTAATAAAGACGGAGTTTTTAATATCGGGGGAAGGGAATTTCTTACAAGGTTTAAATTTACTAAAATGATTGCAGATTATTTTAATTTGAATAAAAATTTGATTAAGCCGATTTTAACTGAAGAATTAAACCAACCGGCACCACGCCCCTTAAAATCGGGACTTATAACATTAAAAGCAGAAACACAACTTGGTTTCAGACCTCATTCAATAATTGAATCATTTGAAAAAATTAGTGCGGGTATGATCTAATGATTGAAAAGTATGATGCATTTATATTTGATTTGGACGGTACTATTTATAAAGGTGATAATTTAATTTGTAATGCCGATGTAACCATAAACAAATTAAAAGAATTAAAAAAAGAAGTAATATTTGTTTCAAACAAAACAACCGGCAGCATTAGTGATTATTTTAATTTTTTAAAAAACAAAGGAATGAATATTGCCGAAGGTGAAATAATTAATTCTACAATTGTAATTAAAAATCATTTATTAAATAATTATCCCCAAAAAAAATTCTTCGCTATTGGTGAACAGAGTTTTATTAATGAATTATCAAAAGCCGGAATTGAATATTCCGATAATCCGGATCTTATTGATATTGTTATAATAACATTGGACAGAGAATTAAATTATACTAAACTTGAAACCGCAGCTAAAGCTTTGGAAAAAGGTGCAAAATTTTTTGCTGCAAACATAGACAATACTTGTCCCGTTGAGGACGGTGAAGTTTTAGATGCCGGCTCTACAATTTCTGCTTTAGAAAAAAGAACACACAAAAAACTTGAAAAACATTTTGGTAAGCCATCTAAATTTATGATAGATGAAATTAAAAGTAGGTTAAATGTAAACAAAGACAAGATATTGTTAATCGGAGACAGGCTTGAAACGGACATTTTAACGGGTAACTTAATTGGAGTTGATACCGCTCTTGTTGCAACAGGTGTTACAAACTATCCAAACGGAAATGCAGATATTCATCCTACATATTATTTAGACTCTGTTTATGATTTAATAAATAAACGTTAGTGACAAAAGAATAGATGAAAGATTTGTAAGGGCAGGCAGCAAAGGACTGGGTATGGCTTTTGTTCTCGACTATATAGAAAAACAATAATAAAAACTCTGGAACTATAGATTTTTATGTATTTTTGTGTCAAAGGTAAAGTATGAATACTAAACATAAAGTAATATTTGGAAATTGTATGAGTATGACGGAATTATCCGATGCAAGTATTCACTTTATTGTTACATCACCACCCTATTTTAATGCACCATTCGATTATAAAGGACTTTTTGAAAATTATGAACAATACCTTGGTGTTCTAAAACGGATGGCAAAAGAATCATTTAGAGTATTACAAGAAGGTAGAATTTTCGCATTGAATATTGATGATATGCTTGTGAATGGGCAAAAATACCCAATTACAGCAGATGCAATTAAAATTTTTCAAAACGTGGGCTTTCGATACAGAGATAAGATTGTATGGAAGAAGCCTGACGGTTATTTAAGGATAAGTAAGAGAAGTGGTGTTCTATTACAAAATCCTTATCCAATGTATTTTTACCCTGACAATCTATTAGAAAGCATTGTGATATTCCAAAAAGGGAAATTTGATTATCGCTCAATTTCAAAGGAAGTAAGGGAGAAATCAAAAATTGATAAAAAAGAATTTCAAGATAACAATTGGCATAAAACTATTTGGGAGATAACAAATGTTTTGCCCGGTTCAAAACTTGAAAAAGGCGTAGCTGCTTTTCCAGATGAACTTGCTTACAGATTGATTAAATTATATTCCTATGCCGGAGAAACTGTTCTTGATCCGTTTCTTGGCAGCGGAACTACAATGAAAGTAGCTCGACAATTAAAGAGAAATTCTATTGGATATGAAATTATCAGAGATTTGGAGAACGTTATAAGAATAAAAGTTGATTTTAAAATGGATAATAATAATGATAGCTTTAAAGTTTTAGAGAGAGGTAAAGGAAAATACAGATTTGTAACTTTGGATTATATTGAAAGAAAAAAGAATACAGATATTTGAATTTATCAAAAGAATATTAAGAAAAATATTTTTTTTCTAAGGAACAACAGAAAGATGAATATAACAGCTAAAATAACAGGAATAGAATATCAAGTAAAACTTGCTAATGAATTAGAAGTCTTTGAATTTTCATATTTTGAGATTAATGATTTACCTGCAAGTTGCATTATAAAAAATAATAATTTTTCATTTGGATTATCAAAGTGGGTTTCACCAAAACGAACTCGTTCATATCCCTATGAAAGAGTTTATAATACACTTGGCTGTTCCAAAAGAATAACTGTTATCCCAATCATAAAGGATGAAGGTAAAAAAGGTGATAGAGATTTCATTCAATGGGATACCATTTCCCTAATGAGCTTACTTGACGTTTTTGTTGTTTTTGCCTTCTACGATAAAGCAGAAAAACACCCAACACGAGAAAATAAAATCACAAACCAAAGATTTGAAAATATTTTGGTTAAGAACAAAATTAGTGAAATTAAAAACTATCATAGTTCAGCATTACATTGGAATTTAAAGGAAATAGAAAAGACATTTCCCAAATTAATTCAAAAGACAAAAATATCATATCAAAATATCGGAAAACAATTTGACATTGAATTTCACTCAGAAAAAGGGATTGATAAGTTTACCAATCAGTTTATTGACGGTGTAAAAAATTTTATGGAAACATCTCGACAAAAAGCAAAAGAAGCACAAAATCGCGAGATGCAAACCATTCAACCGAAAGAAGCTCTATCAACTCATACAAAAGCTACAATTACCATAGCAAATTATCTTGGCGGAAAATATTATTTCACTACTGATGAAATAAAAATAGATAAAAATAATGTTTATTTAATTGAAGGTAAACATTCCAAAAATTCGCTTTTACCAAGCGTGGGAGATATAAAAGACGGATTGCTGAAAATGATACTTTATACTAATTTGAAAGAAGTTTTTATCAACAATAAAAAATACAAACCGATACCTGTAATTAAGCTCACTTCAACAAAATTAACAAGTAGTATCTCATCAAATGAAAATTCTGATAAAATTACTAAGTTTATTACCCGAAACGATTTTTCAAAAAATCAAAAAGAGATAATTGAAAAATTATTTGATGAAGCAGAAAAAAACAACTTTTTAGTTATAATAGAAAAAGCTGAGTAAATGATAAAGAGTCCTTTAAGATACCCCGGTGGGAAAAGTCGTGCAGTAAAAATAATAGCACCTTTGATTCCTGAATTTGACGAATTCAGAGAACCTTTTCTCGGTGGTGGTTCTGTATTTGTTTATTTCAAACAAAAATTTCCAAATAAAAAATATTGGATAAATGACATTTATCAAAATCTATTTCATTTTTGGGAACAAACACAACAAAATCCTATTGGATTAAGCAAACAAATTCAAAATTTGAAAAATGATTTCTCAAACGGAAAAGAATTACATCGTTTTCTGATTGAAAATATTGAAAAATTTGATGAATTGAATAAAGCAGCAGCTTTTTTTGTATTTAATCGTATTACATTTTCCGGGACAAGTGAGAGTGGTGGTTTTTCGAATGCAGCCTTTGAAAAAAGGTTTACGCAATCAAGTATTGAAAGAGTGAAAGCACTTTCAACCATTTTGGATAATATAAAGATTACAAATCTTGACTATCAAAAAGTATTAGAAACAGAAGGAGAGAATGTTTTTATTTTCCTTGATCCACCTTATTATTCAGCAACAAAATCGGCTTTATATGGGAAAAATGGGAAATTACATAAATCGTTTGACCATGAGAGGTTCGCAACTGTTTTAAAAAATACAAATCATAAATGGTTGATAACCTATGATGATAGTGAATATATTAGAGAATTATTCTCTTTTGCACGTATAAAAGAATGGAATTTGACATATGGAATGAGAAATGTCGGCAAAAATGTAAATCAAAATGGAAAAGAATTGTTTATAAGTAACTATTCGATAAATGAAAAGAAAAGGTTAATTCAACCAACATTATTTAATGAATACGAAAAGTTGATGCTTTAAAATCCACCACCAACCATACACTTGATCGTTAAATGCGTTTGTATTCTGTTACTCAATATTATAATTTAATTGACAGTTGTAATTGTCCTCCAAAACCTATTTCAACAATTTTCTGCAGAGTCGAAATACGAACTTCTTTAATATTATTCTCAATTTTTGAAATATAAGACTTTGTTGTTCCACATTTCTCTGCAAGTTCCTCTTGTGTCAAACCTTTTTTAAGCCTGGCTTCGTGAATTAATGCTCCGATTTTAAATGTCTCGTAACCTAATTCTAATTTTTCACGTTTCGATGTCCCGCGTTTACCATAATGTTCTTCTTTAAACTGTTCAAGTGTTTTAATTCTACTTTTTTTCATTGTAATATTCCTTCTTAATTTTTTAACTATTGTGGGAAATTACAAGAAGTTGTCTTATAGGGCAACTTAAATGTAAACAATCAAAAAATATAGCTAATCCGAGACAGGCTTGAAACGGACATTTTAACGGGTAACTTAATTGGGGTTGATACCGCTCTTGTTGCAACAGGTGTTACAAACTATCCAAACGGAAATGCAGATATTCATCCTACATATTATTTAAACTCTGTTTATGATTTAATAAATAAACGTTAGTGACAAAAAAATAAATGAAAGATTTTTCAGGGCAGGTAGCAAAGGACAACGGTTAACATAGAAATAGTAGCGGACTTTAAATTACTCACTTTCCGGTCATTCACTAATTTTGTAAAGATTAACAACTTTGATTTTAGAACATCAAAATATTATTTAGTCGCTTTTGCACAATGTTGTAGCACGTGATTTATTTTGTATTTCTCTTGGAAAATATTTTAAAAACGCCAAACAAAATAATTCCAATTATAATAGTAATCAGAACATCCCTAAGCGATGTCAAGTTTGAGCTTGAGAGTAACCAAATGGAAGCTATAATACCCATAGTTGCAAAAAAGTATCCGTAAGGTAGTTTGTAATAAGTTGTTTCCCCCTTATCTTTTCTACGTAATTTAATCATTGCTGCACAAACCGTCAAAAAGATTATCATCTTACTGATAACGTTAATCGAAACAGCATAAATGAATGAGCCGGTTAGAGATGCAATAAGTGCAATACCCGAAAAAACAAGCAACGAATAAACAGGAGTTTGATATTTTGAATGCAGTTTAGAAAATAGATTTGGAAACTGGTCTTCTTTACTTAAAGCAAAAGGTAGTCTCGAACCTATTAGCATCACGGCGTTTAAAGTACCTCCGATAGAAATTACCGCTCCAATTGTAATTAATATGGCACCTGATGACCCCATAAATATTTGCGCTGCGTTTGTTATGGGTGTATCTGAAGAAGCTAATCCCGGCAAGGTACCTATACTCACAAATTGTATCAATCCGTAGAAAATAGCCACGAAGGAAATAGATGTAATTAGTGCGAAAGGGATGTTCCTTCTGGTATTTCTAACTTCCCCTGTATTTACAAGCACGGCTTCAAATCCGGTAAAAGCAAAAATTAATATCAATACGGAAGATGAAAAATCAGAAAGGTTTGGTGGTACCTGATGGACATTAATTAATTCAGGATTTATAAAAAAGAGTCCCACTATGATAAAAACCATAAGAGGTAATAATTTTGCAATGGCAAATGTGTTATTAAGGGTAGTAGAATTTTTCACGCCAAGATAGTTCACCCATGTTAAAATGAAGGTGACGCTTATGATTAGACCGAACTTATAAGACGGTTCTAGAAAGGCGGGATAAAAATAACTCAAATAGGTGGCTAACAAATTAATTAATGCTGCATAGGCAGCAATTCGTGTAATGAAAAGAAGCCAGCCAATGATGTATGCCGGTATTTTTCCGAAAGCAGTTAAGGTGTAAAGGTAGGGCCCACCGGTTTTGTTAAATCTACTTGCAACTTCTGCGAAAATGAAGATTAACACAAATACAATTATAGCACAAACCAAAAGAGCAAAAAGACTGTAAAATCCCGAAAGGTTAAATATCTTGGACGGCAACCCGAAAATACCCGCACCAATGATGTTATTAATCAATAGTAAAACCAAATCCCATCTTCTAATCTCTCTTTTAAGCATAATATAGTTTTACATTGTTGATTTTTTTTTCATTTGCTATAACGGGCATCTCGCTCTAAACGCATTGCGTACAGCAGGACAAATTATTATACGTTTATTATGTATTATAACTTTATTAATATGAAAAGACAAGAGATTTTATATAATTACTGCAAGTAGTTAAAAATTGGGAATTATTTAAAACAAACAATAAAGAGTTATTGTTTAGTTTTTAACTTTTTCTTTTCTTTCATTACTGTCTCTTTTTTAAGTGTATTATGATTTTGTGTTTATTTTGTAACCGACAGTAATAATTACAGCAAAATTGTAAAATTCTAACTCTCTTTTACTTCTCTATCGTTTTCATTTCTAGTCGTTTCCAAAATGGAAATAGTTGCTCCTTTTTCTAATTCCCTTTCATTAAAAATATTATTTAGATGTTTAAAAATAGCATGTACGTTAAAGTCTCAATCATCGTTTAGTCTCTTTAAAATTCAAATAGTAAAATTAAAGGCACATTCTCATTTAGTACTTTACGAAATAGGTTATTGTTCTGATATTTAACAAAGGTATTAAGATTAAAAAGTATTTGTATAGATATGATTAATTTCGATTATTTTGTGGTAAACTTTTTTTATTCTTTAGTAAAAGTTGTTTCGCATTTTTAGTAGAAACAATACTTTCACCAGTTTGTTTTTCTATTTCTATTCTTGCTTTTTTTGCTGCGTTTCCACCTTTTTGTGCTATTTTCTTATTTTCGTTAATTCCTTTTGGCTTTTGTTTCTTGGATATTTCTGTTGTTGAAGCTTCGGCAAGCATATTGAGTACGAGTTCCAAGTTTGTCATATTATCTCTCAAATTTTGTTTTTTGAGATTCTTGAACTTTTTATATTGTTTGACTGATTTCCCAGACCAAGCTTTAGTAATTTCATCGGTTAAAATTGCATATTCCAAACCCTCTTTCTTGCCATTCATCGGTGAGTTCTTTTCTAACATCAATACTTTTTAAACGCTGATTTATCCATTCTTTTGAATAGCCTTTTTGTAAATAGGTTTTCATAGCTCTTTCAAAAGCAAGCTCAGGATCTTCTGTTTCTTCTATCCTTTCATAACCAACCTTTGCAAGCCATAGTTTAAAAGGCTCAGCTTTCGGTGACGGAATCGACTGAATAAGTCTTAACAAATTTTCAGTATCCAAAACATCCGTTTTGTAATATTTACCGTCAGAAGATTGCATTTTCAGTTGTCCGATTTTTTCGGACAACTGACTTCCTTCAAGTGATAGCTTCTTTTTTAAATCATTCCAATATTTTCTTGGTCTTTGACTTCCTGTTAAAACTTCAATAACATCAATAATTGAGAAATACCAAAACTCTTTTTCCTCATCCCAGTGACGACGAACTTGCTTTTGCTTAAATAAAATTATTGAATCGGATTTTTTCATATTGTAATTTAATTATAAATAAATCTTCTGATGTTTACACCGGCACCAGACAAAAGCTCAGGAAATGATTTTCTTTTACTTCCTTATTCTTAAAGTGAATCGGGAAACTCCTTATTATCAAAAAAATAAAAAATGTAAGTTCGCCAATATCTCAATAAACATATTTTACCTGCAGGTTTATTGAGGTATATGTTAAATAAATATTCGATTATTATGTATTATAACTTTATTAATATGAAAAGACAAGAGATTTTATATAATTACTACAAGTAGTTAAAAATTGGGAATTATTTAAAACAGGCAACAAAGATTTATTATTCAGCTCTTAACTTTTTCTTTTCTTTCATTACTGTCTCTTTTTTAAGTGTATCCACAACACAAAATGTTTTTCGGATTTTTTATAAAAAACCTCACCTCTGTCCTCTCCTACAAGGAGAGGAAACAAATAGGTAAATCCGAAAACCATTTTATGAATAGTATATTATAATTTTGTGTCTATTCTTATCCCTAATTATTATATTATTTTTAAATAGTACCCCAACCATTTTTTGGTTGCATAAGTCTAATATGCAGTAAATGGAATAATAGATGGCGTTATCCGATAGTGATTTAATCAAAGAGTATTTACAAGGGAATTCGCTCGCTTTTGAGGAGTTGGTTTACCGTTATGACAGGTTTGTCCTTTTAACGGCAATACAATTCTGTGGAAATGAGGATGATGCAAAGGATATTTATCAGGATGTTTTTATAAGAGTAATAAAAGGATTACGAAAATTTAAATATCAAAGCGAATTTTCAACCTGGTTGTATAGAATTACTGTAAACGTTTGTTTAACTCATACTGCAAAACAGAAAAAGAAGAGAAAGGAATATTTTACATCTACTAATAATGAATATGATGGAAATACTATAGAGGAAATTTTGATTGCAGATACTGAAGAATTCTCACCTCAAGCAAGAACAGAAAATTCCGATGTATCTGAAAAAGTTGGTGATGCAATAAATTATTTATCACCAAATGAAAAAATGTGTTTTATACTAAAACACTACAGCGGTTACAAAATAAGAGAAATATCTGAAATGATGAATTGCAAGGACGGAACTGTAAAAAAATATTTGTTTGACGGAGTAAGAAAATTAAGGAAACAACTTCAAAAATATGACCTTGTATAAAAATAAATTAAATCAGTTTTAACGGGAAATTAAAATGAATCACGAAAAATATAAACAGTGGATGGTGCTTGAACATTACAAGGAATTATCTGATAAAGAAAAAGCAGAATTAAACTCTCATTTAAAAGAGTGTGAACCTTGCATGCAGGAATTTGAGTTGCTTAAAAATGATCTTAAAAAAATCCCTAATGCATTTTATGTTAAAAATGAAGAGCAAATTCTAAATGATGCAAGAAATAGTTTGAGACGGATAATAATTGAAGAGAATTCAAAACCTGCTCATAAAAACAAAAGTAAAAATCTTTTATCTTTTTTCGTACTTCCCAAATCCGGTTTTGCATTTGGCGGTGCAGCTTTATTTTTATTGGGATTTTTGTTCTCGTTTTTACTTCTTAAAAATCAAAATGAAAACCCATTACAAACAAAAAGTAACGCAAGAAATATTTCTTATCTGAACCAGGAAGGTATGCGCTTGAATAATATAAACTTCACTTATACAAATCCAAATACCGGCGAGATACAGGTAAGTTTTGAAGCCGTTAAACCTGTTACTGTTAAAGGAAATATCAAGGATAAAAACATTCAAAATATTCTTAAGTACTCAATGCTTGA
>DRJC01000206.1 GCA_011052365.1 Ignavibacteria bacterium | reverse complement strand
TTTCCGTTCTCATCAAACACGGTATATGTGAAGTTTTGTGACCCTCCGTTTGCAATAGCAAAAGTTGTGGGCGAGATTGATATCATTGGTATGCCTGAAAATAATATAGTTGTGCTTCGGCTAATTGTTACGTGATTTTCATCAACAGTTTTTGCAGTAACAGTAGCAAATCCCGGTCCTAAAACGGCATCAACAGGTATGGGATTACCTGAGATTAAATTAACCGAACCACCACCTTGATTATTAGTTGGAATCGAACCTTCAATTATTCCACCCGTTGTTATAAATGAAATAACAGTACCTGGTTTTACCGGGTTTGAATATTTATCTCCAACACTTACGGAAATCACCATACTTTTTCCAAATCGATCTAATGCGGGGAAATTAATAAGTGATGGAATAACGGAAAAATGAGTTAAATCCGGTAGCCCTCCGTGTATTGCTACACTTACCGGGTCTGAAATAATGGTTACGGATGCCAAATCGATTTGAGCTCTTATTTGAACCACACCTGCTTTTGTACCGCTTGTTATATTTACTGTTGCTTGCCCCAGGTTGTTTGTTTTAACGGAAGAGGGGCTAATAATTTCACCGCCGCCGGGTGAAGCAGGCATACTAAATTTAACATCTACAGAATGAGCTAAATCAATAGGTGTATTTGAGGAATCTCTTACTTCAAATATAAGACTTGCAGTTTCTATGGAGCCGCTTGCTCTAACACCAATTGTAGTTGTTGATTGAGAAGCAAGAAAAATACTTACAGGATCACCTGAAGGCGGTGTGCCTGTAGTTATTGGAGACAGTTTTATTAAATTCAAATTAAGTGTGGTGGAAGGTATAACTGTTGCTGTAGTTGTATCTGTCACAAATCCGGATTTAGAAGTAAATATAGTTAAGCTGATATTCGTTTCGGTTTTTATTTCCGTTGTAAATTTTCCTTGTGTATCTGTTTTTAAATTTATGCTTAAAGACGGACCGGAAATTAAAACATCTGCGCTGTCTAAAGGTATACCTGAAAAATTGTCTATTACCTGCCCGGTAACTGTTGATTTTTGAACAACAGGGGGTGTAATACCTCCCCCTCCTGTTGTAACAACAGTGGAATCTGGTTTACAACTAAATACAAAAAAAGATATAAAGAATATTATAAATATGATTAAGAAATTTTTAACTGAATAGTTATAAGGCATTATTTAACTCGTTTAATAAAATACAAGTTGATATAAAGCAAATTAGTTTTCAAAACAAATAATGTCAAGAATTTTATAAAAGCAAACTACAAAAAATAAAATTAAATTCCTGTATTTTTACCTCTTATCATCTGCCAAAATGTTAATAACATTATTTGAATATCCAGCCATAACGTCCAGTTTTCTATATACCAAAGGTCATATTCAATTCTTTTCTTTATTCTTTTTTTATTTTCTTCCTCGTTTTTAACATCACCTCTGTAACCATGAACTTGTGCCCAACCTGTTATTCCGGGTTTAACCCAACCGCGTATGTTTATTTCATCAACAAAAAGTTTGTACAATTCATTATAAGCCTTTGGATGGGGTCTTGGACCGACTATGGACATTTCACCTTTGAAAACATTAATTACCTGGGGCAATTCATCTAAATTTGTTTTTCTTAACCATTTACCAACCTTGGTAATCCTGGGATCATCTTTAAATGTAGGTATAAATTTATCGCTAAAATTATTTTTTAAACGCATTGTTCTGAACTTAAAACACCTAAAAGAATTTTCAGCATCCCTGACTCTATCCTGGATAAAAAACAAAGGACCTCTTGAATAAAATAAATTTAAGATAAACAAAACAGATAAAAGCCAAGGGAAAATTAAAATAATAACCAGGCTTGAAAGAATTATGTCAATCGTTCTTTTTACAAACTGCCAATGTGCTTCTGAAAGGGGCTCATTTCTTACCGTAATTATAGGAAAATCTGCAATCATATTGATTTGATATTTTTTAGAAACAAACCTGAAATAATCCGGAATTATATGCACACGTAATGCATGCTTATTACAAACTTTTATAATTTGTTCAATTTCATTTGATGAATCCAGAGAAAGTGTAATGATAGCAACATCAACAGCATATTTATTTATCGCATCTTCAATTTCATTTATCTTGCAGATTATTTTATCATCATTACTATTGTCATCTGCAAACCCTAAAAAATTAAACCCTAAATCTTTTCTATCGGTAATGAGTTTTAAAAAATTTTTACCTATTTCACCGGCACCAATGATAATAACATTCTTAAGATGTTGTTTCTTGCTCTTATATTTTACCGTTATTTTTTTAATTACTTGAATACGTACACTTACGGTTAACCAAAGTAAAAAGCCATAAAGAAGTATAAAGTTACGTGTAAACAAGTCTTCTTTAACAAGAAAAATAAAGAAGACGGCAAGAACAATTTGAGCCGCAATGTTTTTAAAAATATTTATCAACTGATATGAATAAGAGTGGATGAAAAAATCTTCGTAAAAAGAAGAAACATTTGAAGTGAAATACCATACAAAATTAGATACCGCCAATAGTATGAACATATAGTTACGGTCTAAAAGGATATCCAGATTTTGTGAAACAACAGCTGCCACAACAAAACAAACATTCAGTAGCAGCAAGTCTAAAAACAGGTTTAAATAGTATGTTGATTTTCTATTAGTAAACATAATTGGAGAAAGTTAATTGAAAAATTCTTCGCATTTTTCAATAACAAATTTATTTAATTTTTCTTCGAATATTTTTCTGTCGAATTGTTTTGCATAATTTGAAAGTGAAATGGAGTCAAAATTGTTTTCTTTTTGCTCGAATGTTTTTACAGCATCAGTAATCGAATCAACTGATTGATCGTTAAACAATATTCCTGTTTCTCCGTCTTTAATTGTTTCGGTTACTCCCCCTTTATTGAATGCAATTACAGGTGTACCCGAAGAAAGTGCTTCTACTACCATAATACCAAAATCTTCGTCTGCTGCAAATACAAATGCTTTTGCTTTCTGCATATATTTTGCTAATGCTTCACCGGTTTGATAACCAACCATTTCAATATTTTTACCGGATCGTTTTTTTATCTTTTTTTCTTCAGGACCATCACCGACAATTATTAATTTTTTATCCGGCATCTTTGTAAATGCCTGTGCAATTAAATCGATTCTT
>DRJC01000205.1 GCA_011052365.1 Ignavibacteria bacterium | reverse complement strand
GAACGGAACGTCGGTGTAAAGCTGACATATACTAGAATTTGTGCCAGCAGATTTTTTATCTGCGGGTAAATCCTTAGTGTTTTTTAATCCCACTCATCTAAGTTGTAAATCGTTGATCCGCGCATTTTATATTTTTTCCAACAGTTTACTAAACCTGCTTTTACAGGATTATTCAAGATGTAACGTATCTGGTTAGATAAATCTTTATCACTACGTAAGATATGATCGTAATAATCCTTTTGCCATTTGAAGTCAGGTAAGTTTTTATAAAGCCAATAACCGCTTTTCTGTTTAAAAGAATCGATACATTTTTTGATGTTTGATTTGGCATTCTTTCCGGTCAGAATAAAATGAAAATGATCGGGCATAAAGAGATAAACGTAAGCATCACAATTATGCGCGGCTAAAGCTTCTAATAAAATCTTTTCAATTTGATAGAATGCTCTATCATTAGAAAAAAGAAAATCGCGGTTTTTCACATTTCCGGTATATGCAACAATTCTCTCACCTGTGTAAAGCTCAGGTCGTAAACGATGTTTTTTTTCTCTTATATGTTTTCTATTATTCTTCAAAACTCAAAACAATAAAACGTCGGCATAAAGCCGACGCCTACCGAATGTTTTTTACTTTTATTATTTCTGCGGCAATGCTTACTGCAATTTCGTCCGGTGTTTCGGCTTCTATTTCTACACCTATTGGAGTATGAACTTTAGAAAACAAATTCCGGTTTATCCCTTTTTCCTTTAATGCATTAAAAATATTTATGATTTTTCTTTTGCTTCCCATCATTCCAATGTACTTTACTTTTTTATTTATTACAGAGGCTAAAACATCAGTGTCACTTAAATAATTAGAGGTAGTTATAATTATAAATGAATTCTCATTCTCAATTATTTTACTGCCGGCTTCATTGTAGTTGCAAATAATTATTTCGTCTGCGTAAATGTTTTGTTTAACCGTATACACTTCGGCTCTATTATCAAACACAACAACATAAAACCCAAGTGATTTCATAATTTTTGATACAGCCAAACCTACGTGTCCGCTGCCAATTATATAAGCAGTCTCAGTAAAACCAACTTGTTCTTTATATTCCCAATTATCTTTATCATCTTTAAATTGAATTTCAGTTAAATCGGAATCATCGTTATAACTAAAATCAGATTCACTAATAAGTAATTCGCCCTTTTTTCTTTGAGTTAAATTTTTAATTATTTCTTCAATTTTTGTTTGATCTTTTCTTGTTAATATTTTTATAATTACTGTTTGTCTTCCGCCACAATTTAAACCGGATTTCTGATGAATAGATGTGTTGCTGTGATATAATCTTTTTATGAATGTATCATTTTCCGAACTCATCAAACTAAGTGTAAATTCAGAAAGATTATTTTCCATTATTCCACCGCCAATAGTACCAAAAACATCTGAGTTTTCAGAAAGTGCCATTTTAAAGCCTTGACGTC
Organism: Ignavibacteria bacterium; assembly: GCA_011052365.1. Lineage (GTDB taxonomy): Bacteria > Bacteroidota > Ignavibacteria > Ignavibacteriales > Ignavibacteriaceae. The sequence goes on along the minus strand of DRJC01000205.1, from coordinate 3,510 downwards.
CGGGTGAAGAGTTTGAAGATTCAGCAACAACAAGCAAAGCAACCTTTTTCCCTTCGTTTAAATATTTATTTATAAACAGCCAAATTGATTTGTACTTCATAAATTACTTCCTGAGACTGGGCATTATAATAATTTTCAATCTCAAACCTATTGATGATTCCTTCAATAATTTTATATATACCAAAATAAATAGTCCTAAAATTACAACTTATCTTTTTTCAGTTTCCTGTACTTCCCTAAAGAATAAAAATATAACAAAAATCCGGATAGTACAGTCAATAAACCTAAAACAGAAAATGTTCTTAATAACCAATTGTTAATATTATCCCGTCCCTGGTAATCCATAGTATGCGTCATCCATAAAAAATCAAATATTCTCCAAGAGTCATACCGAATCCGTTGAAAGCTGCCATCACGGGCACTCACATAAGCCCTTAGGTTTTGGTTCCCTTCATAATAAATAACCCAAGCGGGTAATGGAAGTTTTCGATATTCATGATCGGGACCAACCTCGGTAAGATATTCAATTTTCTTCATACGATACTCCGGTAAAATGTGTTGATTAGCAACAGCGAGAGCTTCATTTTTTGATATGCTTTCTTTAATTTTACCTGTGAAGGGATCAATAAGTTTTTCTTTATTTATCCATAAATAAGGAGTCTGATTAACAAACTTCAATTCCAAGTACTGAATTTTTAAAGTAGAATCTTGTAAGTTTGAAAATAGCTTGGGAGAAATAAACGATTTTTTAAGGTCTTTTGTTCTGAATTGATCACCGTGAATTTTATCAATATCACTCCAACTAAAATATAATCCACTTATTGTCCAAAATAAAAACTGAATACCGATAAAGAGACCAAAGTAGCGATGAATTTTTCGTAGTACAAGATGTTGATTATATTGCATATTTTACCCGTGGTTAATTTTTGATCAAAAATAGGATTAATTTTGCTGAAAAAATAATGGTAAATGTTTTAGAAAAATTAGAAATGTAAAGTAACAAAAAATGACAGACATTTACCATAGATATTCATTCCGGAAAAATTAGTGTTTTTTCAAAACACTAATGATAACACTTTTAAAGCAATAACAAATTGTTTAAACTGAAAAAAATATTTTTCAATTTTTCTGTTGTAAATCATGCTAAAAAAAATCTAACTTTGATATAAAATTTATGATTAAGCTCACAGAAGAAATAGTGCATAAGACATTTGTTGACAAAGATTCTTTTTACGAGAATGTTTTTTTACATGCTTTAAATTCAGTTAAAATATTACCAAACTGAGTACATAATAAATAGTCGAAATAGCTTAGAAAGTTGTACTTGCAAAAAACCGCCGCCTTAATTTTACTTTATTTTATATTATTTTGCACTATATAATTTATTGGAAAAAACTTTTATCACAATAATTTAATGGAAAAATATGAAACTTTCAGAAAGTATTTTTGAACTTGCCAGGAAGTATGAATCGTACACTTCGACAAATCTCTCCAAATTAATTCAGCACAAATCATTAAGCAGCAATGAAAAAGAAGTAGCATCTCTAATAAAAAAAATGATGGAAGATGCCGGCTTCGATGAAGCCTGGATTGACGGTTTGGGAAATGTAATTGGTAGAATCGGAAACGGAAAAAAAGTTATTGCAATTGACGGACACATTGATACGGTTGATATCGGTAATATTGATAATTGGGATTTTGATCCACTTGGTGGTGAAATTAAAGACGGTTATGTACTTGGTCGCGGCAGTGCAGATCAAACCGGCGGACCGGCTGCATTTATTACTGCGGGAAAAATTTTAAAAGAAATAGGCTTAACAAATGACGTTACAATTTATTTCATTGGTTCTGTTATGGAAGAAGATTGCGACGGCTTATGCTGGAAATATATTGTTGAAGAGGACAAAATCAAACCGGATTGTGTAATTGTAACCGAACCGACAAACTTGAATATCTACAGGGGACACAGGGGACGAATGGAAATAGAAGTTTCTTTTTACGGACTCTCTGCACACGGCGCGGCTCCGGAAAGAGGAAAGAATGCAATTTACATGGCATCCAAAGCAGCATTAGAAATTGAAAAGCTTAACGAAAGATTAACAACGGATGAATTCTTAGGGAAGGGATCTGTAACGATTTCTGAGATTGTGTCATCAAGTCCTTCTTTATGTGCCGTTTCCGATTTCTGTAAATTTCATCTCGATAGAAGGCTTACAAAAGGTGAGGATAAAAATTTAGCTTTAAATCAAATTGAAGAAATAGTAAAGGGAATGAATGCAAAGGTCGAATTATTAAACTATAAAGAAAAAGCTTATACCGGGTTGGAATATGGAATGGAAAAATATTTTCCGACCTGGGTAATTGAAGAAAACGATTTTGTTATTCAGAATGGGGTTAAATCCTATCAAGAATTATTCGGTGAAAAACCTATTGTTGATAAATGGACTTTTTCCACAAATGGAGTTGTAATAAATGGAATTTATGGTATCCCGGTAATTGGATTTGGCCCGGGAAATGAAGTTATGGCACACGCCCCGAATGAGAAAGTACCGGTTGAACATCTCGTTAAAGCTTCTGCTTTTTACGCTTACTATTGTTCAATTTTTTAATTGATGTATTTCTAAATTATGAGGTTCAAAATATGATATCAAAATTGAAAGGGAAACATTTCCTTACTTGTGATGACTGGTCGAAGCAAGAGTTGGATACAGCTTTTAATACGGCATTTGATTTAAAAGAAAAATTTGCAAACGAAATACCGACAAGATATTTACCTGACAAAACATTATTCATGATATTTTTTGAACAGTCCACGCGTACTAGAAATTCTATGGAAGCGGGGATGACGCAATTAGGTGGACATGCCCACGATCTTACCGCAGATAAAATGCAGCTTTCTCACGGTGAAACTCCAAAAGATACTGCAATTATTCTTTCAAGAATGGGACACGGTATCGCATCAAGGAACTGTTTTTACTGTATCGGAAATGAATATTTAAATGAAATGGCAAAGTATTCTACCAAGCCTGTTATGTCGCTTCAAGATGATATTTACCATCCCTTTCAAGGTCTTGCAGATTTAATGACGATTTTTGAACAATTTGGAAAAAACACTAAAGGTTTAAAAGTTACTGTTTCGTGGGCTTATGCCGATACACATTCAAAGCCGTTATCTGTACCACAAACACAGATGTTGCTTTTTCCGCGATACGGAATAGACGTTACCATAGCTCACCCAAAAGAATTTCCGTTAAGCAAAATTATTGTTGATAAAGCTTTAAAGAATGCCGAAGAAGGCGGCGGCAGTTTAAAGTTTACAAATAATATGGATGAAGCTTTTGAAGGTGCACAAATTGTTATTCCAAAAAATTGGGGCGGATTCGGATATTATGACGTGAATGAATATCTTCAAAACGAAGAAGCAAGTAAAAAAGAAATGAAAGCAAATTTAGAAAAATATAAGAGTTGGATTTGCGATGAAAACAAAATTAAACTTGCCGATAAGAACGT
>DRJC01000204.1 GCA_011052365.1 Ignavibacteria bacterium | reverse complement strand
CTTGGTGCTTTTATATTTTTCTTTCTGATTTACGAAGTTGTTTCGCGATTCGATGTACTGCTCTCTTGTTCTTCAAAGCAAAACTATCCAATAAATCTACAACATCTTCTTCCTGTTGCCACCGACCCCATTAAACAGTGGGCAGGCATTCGGTGGCAAAAAAATGATTCATATTTTCACTCAATAATAACGCCTAACATTTCAGTGTTTACCCAAAACTCGTCTATCGTAGCTTTAAGAAAGGTGGTTTCCAGCCTATGGCTGATTTAAGAAGTTATATGGCATTGTTTATCTGAGTAATCTTTCACTTAGTATTTCTTGAATATTTCTTCTTCCATCAAGTATAGAATGTATATATATAATACTATTTTCGATTTCATAAATTATTCGGTAAGGTTTGTAATGTATTTCAAGGTATCTTTTAATTCCGGTTTGTCTTAATTCTTGTGGTACGTGACCTCTTTCCGGATATTCTTTTAATTTGTAACAAGTTTTTTCTATGGCATCTAAAAGTTTATCAGCGGCAGAAATGTTATCATTTGTTGCTGCGTAAAAAAATATTTCTTGTAAATCTTTTTTTGCTTGTGGGTCAATTAAAACCTTAAATCTCTTCATATTATTGTAAAGATTTTAATTCTTTTCGTAGAGAATTGAATGTTGATTTAATATTAACTGCATCTTTGCTTTTGATATTGGTCATGGCGAGTAATTTTAACATAGCCATTGTATCCTGCATTTTTTCATACATTTTAATGTCTTGTACAACAACTTTAGCTTCGCCATTTTGAGTAATTACAAAAGTTTTTTGATGTTTATTTATTTCATCAATTAAATTAGCGGCGTTTGCTTTTAGATAACTTATTGATTTTACAGATTCGCTTAATTTCATAACCCAGTCCTTTTTTAGACCGAATATAGTTCATTTAAATAATTGTGTCAAGTAGATTTTTTGTCATATAACTGCGTTGTTGATAGGGCGCAGCCAAAACAGCACACCTAATTTTATTCCTTGTTCCCTTGTTGCCACCGAGTGGTCGGTGGCAGCAGTGAAATAATTACGTACTTGCTTTTCACCCGCCTGTTCGGCGTAGCCCCTCTGCCATTGGACGAAGACGGAAAAGCCGGTTAGGTGTTTCTCGTATTCTATTTATTGAACAAAATTATAGGTGACGAGTTCTTTTCGAATAATTTGTCTAATATGTATCGTGGCATTTGTGCTGGAATTCCACTGGTAAACATCCATATCAGATTCTTTTAGAACTAGACCAACTCCAGAAACATAATATTCATATCCTTCTTCAAAACTGTAATCCGGATTATAATGATAAGTAGTTAACTTGACTTTAAAAGCGTTAAAAGTTCCAGCCGCTACTACTATGTTTTCTTTGCCAACAACATTTGCTATAGTTTCAACAATTGGATTATCTGTTGTAGAATCAATAAATCTATATCTAACCCAAGAATCGTTTATATATAATCTGTTTTTTATTAATGGAACTGAAGGAAAATTTGCTTGAATATCTGATGGGTTAACGGTCATTATTGCGCCATTTGTAATTCTGAAAATATTTTGACCAATTCTGTAATTCCCCTTAGAGTAACTTTTATTATGTTGCAAAGAATCTAATTCTTTAGCCAAGTTATATTCTTTTCCGCTTCCTTCAATTTCCAAATAATTTTCCCGAGGTAATGATAACTTCCAGCTAATATAAAACTCATCATCGATTGGTTTTACAAATTCAGTATAGTTTATAATGGAAACGATACCACTTTGTAATTGAGCAGCATTTAGAGATACCTCTGATAAAAGAGAATCGGGAACATTGAAATAAGGTAAGTTGGAATTGGCTTGCAACCAACTGTCAGTTTCTTTATAAGTTCTTTCAGTTCCAATTCCCCCAAAATAATTATTTGTACTAATTGGAGATACTGGATTATTTCCATCTGAACAAGAATAAAAAATAGGAACTATCATCGATAAGAGTAAAAATAATTTTATATGTTTCATTTGAAGCATCCCTTTTAATTGTTAAACGCATAACGATATTGCAATTACAAATTAATCTAAAATTTATTATATTTTAATAAACAATGAGAACAAAAATGAACAAGCCAAAATTTTCTTTAGAAAAAGCAAAGAAGACAGTAGAAATTTCTTCCAAAATTGAAGGACACAAAATTCCACGTAAAAAAGCAAGAGTTTCTAAAAGAGTAAAAGTAAAAAGTTAATGTCAAAATATACCCACGACAAAAACTATATTTATTACGAAGGTTCTAATATTCCAATTAACAAACTCAATCTTTAAGATGATAAAACTCTTGAAGAAACAGAAAGAAAACTTTTACTTCAAGGTTATGAATGTTTTCATAAAAGATTATCCGAAACAACTGTTTTTGACGAAAGATATTTCCGAGAACTTCATAAAATAACTTTTCACAAACTTTATGATTTCGCGGGAAAATACAGAACAGTAAACATTTCAAAAGGATACTCAACTTTTTGCCAAGTAAGATTTCTTGAACAAACTTCAAAAGAGATTTTCACAAAATTACAAAATGATAATTATTTGAAAAACTTTTCTGAAAAACCCAAAGAAGAATTCGCACAAAAGATAGCATATTATATGTGCGAACTCATCGCTTTGCATCCATTCTTTGAATTAAACGGAAGAATTACAAGATTATTTTTTGATATGATTGCTACCTATAATGGTTACGAGTATATCAATTATCAGAATACTTTAACTGATATAAAAAATGGTGAAAATAAATTCATCAAGGCTTCAATTGAATGTATGATTGGGAATGAAAACGAAATATTTCAAATAATCTTAAATGGACTAAAAAAAGCGGAATAATCTTTTCTACTCTTTTGGGATATTCATCTTTTCAAAGAACAATTTTTGCAAGTGCATAACGGCGTCGCTTTCCGCCCGTCCTCCGAAACACAGTGTAGGAGGGGGCTTAGTCCAACACCGGATTATCTCTCGGCAGGTTTACCCCGATGTTTTTTATTATGGGGCTTCGAGATGAATCCTTTATAACGTTAGTTACCGCTTATGGATTTAGCAAAACATTTATCTTATTTAATGTTTCTTTTAATGCAGTTTTGGGCAATTTACAAATGAATTTAGCTTTTCTTGTTTTCCAATCCAGACTCTTAATTTGGTCTGATAAGATAACACCACTGATTTCTAAATTATCTGGAATCTTTACTTCAAATGGATAACCTTTTACTTGACTTGTTATTGGACAGAAGATTGCTAAGTCAGTTTTTTCATTGTACTCTTTAGGTGAGATAACCAAAGCAGGTCTTCTCCCCGATTGTTCGTGACCAGATTGAGGATTAAAGCTTAGCCAGATAATATCTCCTCTATCAGGGAAATCGAATTTTGATTTTACCAATGTTCATTCCCGACTTGTTCACCAAAGTCAATCTCACGATGGATATTAGATTTATTTATTCCAGATACTAATTCTTTCAATGAATATTTCTTTTCTTCAACTGGTTCAATCACTATTTTATTTTCTTCTAAAGTAAGATTGACATATTCATCTTCACGAATTTTAGATTGAAATGCAAAAGCTTTCGGAATCCTTAATGCCAAGCTGTTGCCCCATTTCTGAATTTTAATACGCATAACTAAACCTTTTTTAAATGTTTCTACAACAAAGATACACATTCGAAATATATTTTTCAATTAGCAATAACTATAATTTTAATAAAAACTGAATAGGTAACTAACGGTGTTGCTTTTCACCCGCCTGCCCCGAACTATAATGTTGGATAAAAAGCTGCTATCAACCTGTCCGCCGAAGTTGTTTTTACGTAGGTGGATAATTATTTTAAAATTTATGTAACTGCAATACTGTTAAACTACAATTTAAAACGAACAACGTAAAACCAAAAAATACCACACTCGCCCGCCGTCTTTTTGGCGGGAAAGCCGCACCGTTATTGCACAGGCATCGATCCTCACAAGTTTACTTCGTATTTGACTACTGTTGATTCTACCGGCAAAATCGTCAAACAAGAAAATATTAAAAATATTGATCATAACTTTGTTCAGTACTTCAATTCTATTCCCTTGTTGCCACCGACCATTCGGTGGCAAAAAAAATGATTCATATTTTTACTCAATAATAACGCCTAACATTTCAGTGTTTACCCAAATTATTGAGTGATCTCCTTTTTTGTAATTTCGAGCGCTTGAATAACGATATTCCTCCGGACGGATTACTAATCCGGCTTTTACAGGATTATTATGAATGTATCTAAGTTTTGTATAAAACATCTTTTGATCACGAACAACCTGATCGTCAAATCTTTTCTTCCAAAACTTCCTTTTTCTGTCTTTATACTCCATTGCATTTTTTTCAAATATCGCTATTAAATCTTTCCCTTTCATATTTTCAATTATTTCCATTATGTCCCAAGCACTGTATTTCTTTATATCACGCATAATGTCCGATATTGTACCTTTCGTTCTATCGACTTGAACTATCCAGTGAACCTGCCTACCGAGAGTGTTACACAACTAATAAATTGTCATTTCGAAGGAGTCCTCGACTGAGAAATCTTTCACTTTTGTTGAGAAAAGATTTCTCCCTTTGGTCGAAATGACACT
>DRJC01000203.1 GCA_011052365.1 Ignavibacteria bacterium | reverse complement strand
CGCCTTGTGCCGCATTTTAGGCAATTTCCCAAAGAAAATTATTTTTTAAAATAATCCGTTAAACTCAGAGTATCTTGTATTGTGATGATACAAAGCCCTTGTAATATGACCTTTAAGTCGTTTATTTTTATTTAAGAAATCAATTAATTTTTTGAATTCATTTTCAGGGAGAGTACCCTTAGTAAGATTACATGTCCGACAAATAAATCTTAAGTTTTGAGGACGATTTAGTCGAATAAAGTCTTTGACAGGAGGATTTTGTATACCATCAACAATGTCAAATGTTCTTAACATTGGCTTTTTGTGATCCAATTGAATATTATCAAAGGTTAATTTTTTTCCGCAATAGTAGCAAGGTTTACCAAGTACCTCTATAAGCATTTCTCTTACTTTCTTGGTTGAACCTTTTCCCCATTTTAAGGTATGTACATAGTTTCTTACCTTTTTATTAAAAATTTCGGAATATGATTCTTTTTTCTTGATATTTGTTTTATTCTTTTGCAGATTTTTCTGAGATTTAGATTTCATAATTTACTACCTCAGTGATGATTATAATATTTATATTAATCCTAGTTGCCTAGCCTTATCATTAACTTGCAGAATATCAAATCCGGATTATAAAATATCTTGCATAATTTATTCTTAACATAATAATTTTTATTTTGTCTTACAATATCAGAATATTTAATTATGACTAAGTTTATTAGGTTATCGTTTCTCGTTATAATTCAATTTTATTTATACTTAATTATATTCCTGTGAATAACGCAGGATAGTTTTATAGGAAATTTTGCAGGATAATATGTCTCAACTTTTAGATAGCGTTAGCAATGAAATAAAAGGAATTATAGTCTCCGAACAGATAAAACTTATCGTAAATGGATAAAGGAATTTATACTCTTTAATAATAAAAAACACACATCTGCTCTTGGTACCGAAGAAATAAAAGAATATCTCACACACCTTGCAGTGGATAGAAATTTATCCCCCTCATCCCAGCATGTAGCATTAAATTCACTCGTTTTTCTTTACAAAAAAGTATTAAAAATTAATCTTGGTGATTTCAGCAAATTTGTAAAATCTAAAATATCACGTAAAATTCCCGTTGTTTTTTCAAAAGGTGAGGTAAAACTTGTGCTTAATAATCTCACCGGTAGTAATAAAATAATCTGTGGACTTTTATACGGCTCGGGTTTGCGCTTGATGGAAGCATTGAGGTTGAGAATAAAAGATATCGACCTTGAACAAAATATACTCGTCGTTCATGATGGAAAAGGGAAAAAAGACAGAATTACACTAATACCGGAAGTATTGAAAAAACATCTTATCGAATTAATTCAAACAAGAAAAATCGAACACAACAAGGACCTTTTACGAAACAGAGGGTACGCAACATTGCCTTTTTCAACTGTATCTGATTCTTCTTTATCCGGTGATGAAAGTAATCTCTCGTAATAATGAGAATTTATATTTCTTTGAAGCTGCCTCACACTCCATTCCTGAGATTTTGCTTCTTTAAGATAATATTCACGCATTTTAAGGTTATCCATCCTCATAATCAAACGAATATGTGACCAACTCAATCGGCTACACAGTGTGTAGCTTTTTTTATTGTCTTTAAAAGTCAGATAAAATTGCCTGAAATTTTTTAGATTTGCTACAGAAAATCCTTTACCAAAATCCTCTTGAAGTTCTACAGATAAATTTTTAATAAGATGTGTTCCGTAATCAGCTCTTTCTTTCCCTTTTTGTTCTTCTTCCACAATTCTTTTGCCGATATTCCAATAAGCTTCAACCATCGCTGTGTTAACAGTAGAATAGGCTTTGTTTCTTGCTTTCTGCAGAATAGTACGGATATCGTTGTAGAATGATTTATCGATCACTTTCATATCAATTCGATTATTTTTAAGATATTTCTTTTTATGGATTAGCAGGTCTTATATCAATTTCACTAATCAAAGCATTTTCAGGAAGTCTTAAAATTACAGAAACCGCTTCGGCAATATCATCGGAATGCAGGAGCTTAGGGTTATTTATTTTGTGTCCTGAAAAGAATTCCGTATCAACAGAACCGGGACAAACTGCTGCTACTTTCACACCGAATTCCCTAACTTCAAGCATAAGTGAACGTGTAAAACCCATCAATGCGTGCTTTGTTGTGGCATACATTGTTCCTGTTACAAAAGAATTTTTCCCCGCGAGAGACGAAATATTAATAATGTAACCGCTACGTTTTTCTATCATTTGATTAATAACGGCTTTTGTAAAATTGTAAACACCGTAAATATTTACATCCATTTGCTTTTGAAAATCTTCTAAAGTGGAATCTACAAATTTTTTGAATATCCCTATTCCGGCATTATTAATTAAAATATCTATTTTATTTTGTTCTGCTAAAATTTTATTAATCGAACTATTTACAAAATCAACATCCGTAACATCCCCTACATAATAGTCACAGAAAACATCAAACCGGTTTATATCGGATTTTACTTTTTTAAGTGCATCTTCATCTCTTCCAAAAATAATAACATCATTCCCTTCTTTCGCCAAACGAAGTGCAATTGCTTCGCCTATTCCTCTGCTTGCTCCTGTTACAACAGCTAATTTTCTTTCACTCATTAATATCTCCTTGTATCGGACGAATTGTAATTTCTTCCGGTACTACATTTCGTTTTTGTAAATATATCCACACTAAAAGTTGAGCAATATCTTCCGGCTTCATCATTTCACCGGATTTTTTATTCCGAACTTCCGCGGGCCACATCGGTGTTTCCGTTGCACCCGGTAAAATATTGATGACTCTTATGTTGTACTTTCTAACTTCTTCCCTTAATACCTTTGTGTAGCCGAGCAAACCCATTTTGGATGCAGTGTAAATACTGCTTCGTTCAAATATTTTTTCGGCAGCAACTGAAAGCACATTTATAATAGTCCCACCTCCATTCTTAATCATATAAGGAAGAACCTGTTTAATAGTAAAAATTGAGCCCATTAAATTTGTGTTTATGACATCTTTAATTTCTTGAATTGAATTGTCTTCAGCATACTTAAAAATTGAAATACCTGCATTGTTTATCAAACAATTTATTTTGTTTGTTGCAGTTATTTTTTTTACCACTTGTACAACATTTGAAGAAGAAGCAACATTGCAGGGCATAACTTCTACTTTTAATTTTTCTTTTTTTAGGTCTGAGTTGAGCTTTTCAAGCCCGTGTATTCTTCTTGATGAAGCAATAACTTTACAACCTACACGAGCAAATTCCATTGCCGTTGATCTTCCGATACCCGAACTTGCCCCGGTTATCCAGACACAATTTTTATTTTTTTTGGTCATAGATTTTTATGTGCAATTAAATTTAAAAATTCGGTCCTTGTTCTTGCATCTTCTTTAAATATACCGTGCACGGCACTTGTAGTTGCGGAAGAATTTTGCTTCTGAACGCCCCGCATCATCATGCACATATGAAACGCTTCAGTTACTACTGCAACACCCTGCGGTTCAAGGTATTCGTTTAAAGTATCCGCAATTTGCTGTGTCATTCTTTCCTGCACCTGCAATCGCCGTGAAAATACATCAACAATTCTTGGAATTTTACTTAATCCAACTATCTTGCCATCCGGAATATATGCAACATGAACCTTTCCGTAAAACGGGAGCAAATGATGTTCACAGAGAGAATAGAAATCGATATCTTTTACCAAAACCATCTCGTCATATTTTTCATTAAAGATTGCTCCGTTAAGTACTTTTGAAATATCTTTTTGATAACCGGAAGTTAAAAATTCGTAGGTTTTTGCAACTCTGTGTGGTGTTTCCACTAATCCTTCCCGTTTGAGATCCTCTCCGATATTATTAATAATATCTTTAACCGATGTTTCTAATTCTTTTATTTTTATCATTTTACCCTCTATACTCAAAGTAATTATTTTCTGTTTCATATAACTTAACAGAATAAAGTTTACCTTGTTTAATTTCATTTACCAATTGCTCCCAAATGGCGACTACAATGTTTTCCGAAGTCGGGATCACACCTTTCATAAAATCTGTTTCTATGTTTAAGTTTTTGTGATCCATCTTTTCGATTACTTTTTTCTTGATTATTTTCTTTAGATCTTTTTGGTTTATAACAAAGCCTGTTGATTCATCAACATCCCCTTTTACAACTACTTCCAATATATAATTATGCCCGTGCCAATTCGGATTGCTACATTTCCCAAAAACTCTCAGATTTTTTTCATCTGAATAATTCGGGTTATACAACCTATGAGCAGCATTAAATGTTTCCCTTCTTGTTACATAAACCATAATTAACTCCGAAGTGCTTCCAATACTTCTTTGTTGTGATTAGTAACTTTAACTTTTGGAAAGATTTTCTTCAATTTTCCCTTCTCGTCAATAATGAAAGTGGAACGAACAATTCCCATATATTTTCTTCCGTACATACTTTTTTCCTGCCATACACCGTATTTTTCAAGTACTTTTTTATTTTCATCGCTCAACAATGTAAACGGTAATTTATACTTTTCGACAAACTTTTTATGTCTTGTTTCCGAATCGGCACTTACACCCAGAATTACAGCATTTTCTTTTTTGATTTCCTTAAAATCATCTCGGAAATTGCAAGCCTCTTTTGTGCAACCCGGTGTATCGTCTTTTGGATAAAAATAAAGTACGACTTTTTTACCTAAAAAATCCTTTAAAGATACTGATTTACCGGATTGATCTTTTAATGTAAACTGCGGTGCTTTTTTGCCCTCTTCCAACATCTGTATTTCTCCTTCTTTATTCACTTAATGCTTCTTTAATTGCTTCGTAACTCGGTTCATTACCTGCATCTTCCAATACTTCGGCATATTTAATATTTCCATTTTTATCAATTACAAATGCGGATCTTTTTGCTACACCTTTAAAATCTAATTTACCGGGAGCAAAAACATCGTACAAAGCACCGTAACTTGCAGAAACTTCTTTATTAAAATCGCTAAGCAAAGGAAAATTATAATTGTTCTTTTCTGCCCACATTTGCAATGCAAAGGGACTATCAACGCTTACTCCTAAAACTTGAGCGTCTAAGTCTTCGTAACCCTTTAACTCATCTCTGAAAGTACACATTTCTTTTGTACAAACTCCGGTGTTTGCAAGAGGAAAAAATAAAAGCACTACATTCTTACCTCTGAAATCACTCAGCGAAACCTTCTCAACGTTACTGTTGAACAAACTAAAATCCGGGGCTTTATCACCTATTTTTAATGACATACTGTTCTCCTTTGTAATAATTATTTTGAATAAGCAAAATTTAATTTACATTTTTTAAGAAAATTAAGCTACTTATTTAAGAATGAATTTGATGTGATACAGGTAACTTTTGTTAATCCTTGGAAGTGTCCAATGATTTAGTTCCAAACAATATCTCAGAAAATAATTTAAAATCGGATAACAGATTCCAAATGGGGTAAGCAAAGGTTGCCGGATTATTCTTTTCAAAAAAGAAATGACCAACCCAAGCGAACACGTATCCAACAGTTGGAACTAAAAGCCAATTAACTATTGAACTGTAAAAGATTGCAAAGAGAAAGAATGTTAAAACCAGTGTTGTTCCAATAAAATGAAGAGTTCTGCAAGTTTTATTTTTATGTTCTGATAAATAGTAAACATAAAACTCATGAAACGAATTAAATTTATTATCCATAATACACTT